>CAIWKX010000247.1 GCA_903913315.1 uncultured Bacteroidota bacterium
ATAATCCGGTGGCTACTAATTCGCTGTCAAGAAAAGCAAATAGCACATACCCACTTCCATACAATATAGCTCCTATTTTAAGAAATATTAAAAATAAATTGATATTGCTTGCCGATAGATAGGAAGTGCCTGAAAGTTTTAAAAAAGGGAAAGGCAGAAAGCTATAGGTGTTTTTATTGTTTTTGAATGAAGTCAACAGCAAAGCGATTATTCCAGCGCCGAACATCAAATAAATTTCATTGAAGTGCAACAAAGAACCCACTAGCACAACACCTCCGATGATTATCAATTCTAATGATTTTAATGATTTTTTTGCCAAAGGATAAATAGCTCCAAGAATGATAGCAATAATAGCGGGTTTAATCCCATAAACAAAAGGTTGCACTGCCGGAAGTTGTCCATAACTTTTGTAAAGCCATGCTAACATTCCTGTGATGAATACTGCTGGGAGAATAAAACAAAGACCAGCTACAATCAAACCTTTCCATCCTGCTTTTTCATGCCCGATATGAATTGCCATTTCGGTACTGTTGGGACCCGGAATTAAATTGGTTGCCCCAATTAAATCAAGAAAGTGTTGTTCTGTTAGCCATTTTCTTTTGGTCACTACTTCTTCTTGCATCATGGCAATATGAGCTGCAGGACCTCCAAAACCAATAACACCTAGTTTTAAAAACAATTGGGCAACTTCTTTCAGATTACTTTTGCTCATTTAGTATACTATTGATTGTTGGTTTTGTTTTGTGGAGAGCATAACAAATATAAGGCTTTATTTATTTTATGGTTGTGAGATCAAATATCACAAGAACAAGATTAAAGAATTTCTTATTTTATTTTAGTAGTAATGATAATCGAAGGTTTTCGTTCTTCTTGTTTGGTACCATTGGGCTCTAAAACTAAAACTTCTAGTTTGGATACATTTTTTGGGTCAATCATAAACCCATTCAAATCTTCAATTAATAAATCATTGACCATCACATTAATGTTCTTCACATTTTTAATGGATTCATTTTTTGCTTTAACGGTCTCTACAAACTCAGCTAAACTTATGGTAGCCGTTTTATTTTTATCATTATCCATACTTTGTGCGGCAACACTTAGAGAAAACAGGATAAAAAGAAAGGGGATTATTTTTTTCATGATTTATTTTTCAAACACGTTTTTCAAATTTGATAAACTAATTTCCATTTGTTTTGCAAACATTTTTTCAAACATTCCTATCATTATATTCTTTGGATAGTTCATTATACCACTATGTATTACTGTTATTTTGGTTTGATGCTCCGATACCGCTTCAGTGTCTATTATTAGAGTGGCAGTAAATGCCATTGGTTTTTCAAAACGCATCTCAGTTTCTATTCTTTTCCCTTCAATTAAATTCATAATTTCTTTTTGACCCACACCAACATTGCTATTCCCGCTAAAAGAAATAATAAATCCAACTGTTCCGTCTGTTCCTTTATATTCTTGTTTCTTATTGGGGTCGCCTTTTTCATTTTTGTTCCACTCGTCTTGATTTTTGAGCAGTTTTAAATAATCAAAAACTTTTTGTAAAGGCGCATTGACCATGATTTCTTGTATAACATAATGGTGCTTTTTTGTAAAAATACCAATGAGAAATAGCAAAGCGATTGTCCCTGCTAATAGAAGTAAAATTGTGATTGCCATATTCATTTTTGATTGTTTTACTATTTTTCGTAAAAGTAGTATTTATTTTGATTTGAAAAAGTTTGCACTGCGATTCTCAAATTACGCGATGGGATTAACGTAGTAGAGGTGAGCATCATTAATTTTCAAATAAAACCAATTTTTTTTCTTTAAAAAGAACAATTAAATTACCTAAAAAATTTACTCCACAGCTTGCAGCCGCAACGAACCCCTAGCTATTGGCGGTAGTGTTTTTATTCAAGTATTTTTTTAATTTTCATATTTCGTTTATTAATTTCGGAATATCTTGTTTTGCGTTTGCAATGAAATCATAATCATCAATAGTTGCCCCAATTAATTCTATATCATTTCCACGATTATCACCAAAACCTGTCATTATGAAGTTTGAACCACTTTCGTGATTTCTTCCCTCAATATAGGCTTTCCATTCTCCTGATTGAGCTTTTTTTAGACGGTTTTCAATTTCAATTAATTCTTTTTCTGTAAACATTTTTAAGATCTATTATAAATGTTTGTAAAGTTTTCTGCAAATGCTGGTTGAATAATTTTAATATCCCAATCTTTAGGAATATCTTGGAAAACTTCTTTAAGTTTTATTATTAATTGAAACCAACCTGGCGTTTCTTCATTAATTGTCAAAATATTTTCTCCAATGACAATTTCCATAACAACTAAATCATAGACATAAACATCTTTTTTATAAGCATTTATTTGTTTAATATCTGACCAATTAATAAATTTTTCACAATCATTTGAAGTAAATTTGAAACCTTTTTCGCTGTATTCAAACATTCCTAAATCCGCATAATTTTCTTCAAACGATTTGTTCTCTTTAGCAGTTTCTGTTGTTTTTAGTTTAAATATTTTTTTAAAGAAATTCATTTGAATACGTTCTTTTTACACGATTTTTTCTACCATTAATGCCAACTTGTGTATAGGCAAAATAAACATTCTTCAATCTACCTCAATTTAGGTGATTATGCGCATGTTTGTTTTCTTTTACCAAATATATAAAAATAATCTTACCCCGCTTTCACATATTCATAACTACTATTCTCGTCCCAAAAGAGACACACTTGTCTCTTGAAATTCTCTCTAAAAACTTGTCGGTAAATCCATAATGTGAATGGAATTGGTGCAGCCTGTCTTGAGCCTGTCGAAAGGTTCAACACGGGGTTCATTGTTCGGCTTGCAGCCGCAACGAACCC
>CAIWKX010000248.1 GCA_903913315.1 uncultured Bacteroidota bacterium
AATCATATTTTCACATTATCGAACTCGCTTATCGCTTGATAACAATTAAGCTACTCAAATCTTAAATCGAGACTGATAACTGATGATTGTTACAATTTAATTTCAAAAATTCTTGCTGCATTTCCGCCGTAATTGCTCTTTAACTTTATTTTTAAAGTTGCCAATCATTACATTTATGAAATAAATCCATTCATTAACAATGTGTCATTTATTTCGTTCACCATTTCCTGTCTATCAACGTATAGTTTCATTACTTATTTGTTTTGACAAGAATCGTCATGAAATTTTATTTAATATCATTAGTATTCATTATTTTTACTAATTCAGCCATTGCAGATCCTGCAAGTGATTGCCGAACAAAGCCAACCAAGGATGAAGCGAGTCTCTGCGCGGCAATCGTCCACAAAGATGCAAATTCCTGCGACAAGATCATTAATAGTGAAACTCGGTTTTTTTGCGTTAGGCAAATTGCAGACTTTAGTCACCATATGTTCAACTCATACACCCCCATTTCAATTGCAACAAAATAATCCGACTCCTAATTGATACATATTTCAAGCCTTTTAAGATTGTCCATTACTAGACCGTCTTGACTCCATCCGCACTCCCTCGCTAGTAATATTGACTTCAAAATCCATCTGTGAGACTTAAATTTTATTTCTGCATCTATATTTGTAAAACCAGCTACAGAGAACAACCATCATTGCAAATCAATCAAGCCCAATTCTGAATTTTGTCTAGAAAACCATGCAACATGATTGTTGGCTTGTAATTGAGTTTGTCGATTAATAAGGAATGACTAAATTAGCAGTGATTCCTGGCAAAAATATTGACTGAGCCTTTCTCTCCTGTCGGAGCGTCTAGCTACGAAAGTTTTTACATGAGTACCCTTACCCTTAAGTCAACCTAGCCTCACTTACAGCAAAACAAGAGGATTTATGACCACCTTCTTAGACTGACCCCGGGTAAACCTAATTCGATTACCGGCAACTCCTCATTCAGTTAGTTGCTCTCGCGCAATACGTTACTTCTGTAGCTCTCCTTGTTACAAAGTCTATTTCATTTAGCTAAAGCGCGAATTTGTTCCATACCTTAAAAACCACCGCCTATTGAATCATATGTATTTTTTATGCAGCTTGCAATTTATTGCAACCCTCACTTTAAAAACCACCATTACATAGCATTCATTGTTAGCGATACTGGGCTACGCAGGCAAGTTGCATTTATCCAAAGTTGAAAGCCTCGTTCATGGCTGTCTTAAGAGGGTAAGGTGCGCATATAGGTAAGAAATGACCGCAGCACACAATATAGTTGGCACGTTGAAAGTTCAATATGGGATTCGCAAAAGCGAAGGCTCTCGTTAAGCCCCTGGAGACTATGAAAGTAGCAGTTGAAGCAGGGAATTAGACTTCCAAATAAATGCAACTTCTAATACTCGCAAGAGCGGATTTCGGCACAAGTGGCTTTGTAATCAATCGTCAAGTAACTGCATTCTTGTATCATTCAAATTCTTAATTACTCAAATCAAGTTAATATCTGCTTTCCTCTTTAATGATAATAAGTTGATAGTACATTCTAATAATTTTGTAAGCGCCTTTTTTCATTCTTAAAAAAAGATTTATAGCAGCAGCAGGATTTTCAATTGCATTTTTATAGTGTTGCCAGAAGTAATCATCAAATATCATTACTCCACCGACTTTTAGCTTCTCAAAGCACTTTACAGCATCAATCATTACGTCGTCACAATGATGCGATCCATCCACGTAAATGAAATCATAAATAGACTTAGTTGGATTGTTTTCAAAAAAAGAATACGAGGTTCCTTTGAATTTAGTCAACCGGGATTCAAATTGACTTAAATTACTATTAAATTTATTTTCTATATCAGTCAAAATCTCAGTAGTTGCATCTGTTCCATCCCTATGCTCATCTGCACCTTCCCAAGTATCTACACAGGTCAAATGTGCATTGGGGAATGTAGATAAAATAAAATGACTTGATAATCCTTCCCAACTTCCAATTTCAAGAATATTTATGTTTTTATTTTGAAAATCAAACTCGTCGATTACGGATAGCCAAAACGGTATGCTTCCAGTAAACCAATCTTTTGATAAATTTAATGTTTGCATCTTTGAAAGATAATCACGCTTATCTTTTAAATAATGCTTTTCTATACCTACATTCTTCCAAACATTTACTATATAGGCAAAAACCACAGCTAATGAACCATAAGTAATTAGGATGTATTTAATCCTTTTATAGTGCAATCGTATTTTTTTATAGGTCGTAAATAAAGTGATATGTCTGACAAACATTTCTAATGATGTTTTTTGATTTTCCATAAATACCCTTACCACAACCAATTATTTTTTATACTATCAAGAATTTTATTGATACTAATTAAATTATCTTTATACTTTCGAACACTTTTAATGTTTGTATTTTATAAATTAATTTAAGTTGAGTACATTATATGTACTAACCAACATTCCTGGGACTTTTATACTGCAAAACATAACTAGTGGTCCACTCAAGACTGCAAATTTCTCCACTCCGTTTGAACCCCCTTAAAACTGGGTTCT
>CAIWKX010000249.1 GCA_903913315.1 uncultured Bacteroidota bacterium
ATTAATGAAATTTTACAATCGTGCTGTCAGTTTTACATTAAAAACCCTCGTCGTCATATAATTTGGAATTCCGTATTGACTTTTAGAATCTGAATCACGGACCCACGTATTGGTAATGGCATTTTGGTTGTTGAACAAGTTGAAAATCTCCAATCCTAGTGATAAATCTTTAAACTTTTTGAGCCAATGTCCTTGTGGACGTTCATTGTTTTTTTCGGTAAATAAATAAGAGAAACCAACATCGGCTCTACGGTAATCACGCAAACGACTTTGATATTGATAAGCATCAGCATAAGACGGAGAACCACCGGGCAATCCAGTGTTATAAGTAAGATTCAAATACAATTTCACGTTGGGAATATTGGGCATATAATCTTGAAATAGGATTCCAAATTTCAAACGTTGATCCGTAGGGCGAGCAATCCATCCTCGTCCATCTTGATTTTCTTCGGTTTTCATATACCCAAAACTAAACCATGATTCAGTACCTGGAACAAATTCTCCATTCAGTCTACAATCTAGACCATAGGCATAGGCGATAGCATCATTATTGGCACGATATCGGATCCTGACATTGTCTATAGTATAGGTATTAACATCGGTCATGTCTTTATAATAGGCTTCAGAGACAAATTTGAATGGGCGCTTCCACATTTTAAAATTATAATCGCTACCTGCTACAAAATGAATGGATTTTTGAGCTTTTAAATCGGGATTTACTACACCATTATAATCCCTCATTTCTCTATAGGAAGGCGGTTGGTAATAAATTCCTGTAGAAAATCTGAACACTACATCACTTTTCCATTTCGGTTTGAGCGTAAATTGAGTTCTCGGACTAAACACTGTTTGACTATGAGCCCCTGTAATGTCAGGTCCTGAAACTATCCAATTTTGAGCACGAACACCAGCATTCATCCAAAATTGACTTTCACCTAAGTGGGTTTTGGTATTCCATTGGGCATAGCCTGAAAATCTATTGATATCAACAAAATTCAAACCTCTTACGTTTTGATACGGTACTAAAGGTCCCACATATGGTTCGTAGGGTTGGAAGTTTTTAGGATTATTGTTTGGATTTAAAGAAAACCCTGTTGAATCAATCACTTGCCATTCAACTATACGATCGCGAATGCTTTCACGAGTGTATTTAACCCCCCAATCAAACTGGTGCTTTTTATTGAGGCTAAAATGAGTTCCTTTGATTTCGGCATTGGCAATAAGCGCATCTAAATCATTTCGGGCGTGGTCAAGTTCTGAACCTACCGCTCTATTGTAAGTAACGCTACCAAAGGTTTGAGATCCTAAATTAGCATCCACTTCACCAAGATAATAAGAAGCATCAATATCATAATGTTCTTGTTCTAGCGTATGATATAGCGAACCAATAATTTTATAAGTACTATATTCACTAGCTTTATATACTGATTTTACAGAACCAAAATAGGTTTGGTATTTATCAATTTCTTGTCCATCATAAAAAATCTGCAAAGCAATTGGATTGCTCAAAGTTCCAAAATTGGTTTGACGCGTCAAAGGTTGATACTTGTAATTGTTTTCAGAAATGTTACCAAGGAAACTCCATGACCATTTATCTGATGATTTGTAAGTAATGTTGGTCTGCACATCGGCAAAAGAAGGATGGTAATTGGTTTGCGTTTGTTGGCTGTTAACCAAAAGCGAATTATTTCTATAACGAACACCCGTTAAAGCCGTCCATTTTTTATTTTTAGAAACCCCTTCTGCAGAAATGCTTCCTCCTAACAAACTAGCATCAATGGAAGCTCCGAATTTGGTTGGTTTTCTATAAGTAATATCTAGTACTGAGGACATTTTATCGCCATATTTAGCTTGAAAACCGCCGGCAGAAAAATCGATATTCTGAATTAAATCGGTATTGGTAAAACTCAAGCCTTCTTGTTGACCTGAACGTACTAAAAAGGGACGGTAGATTTCGACATCGTTTACATAGACTAGATTTTCATCGTAATTTCCACCACGAACGGAATAGGCCGAACTCATTTCAGTATTGGAACTAACTCCTTGCAAGGTTTTAATTATCCCTTCTACTCCACCCGATAAACTTGGTGTTTTTCGAACTACTTCTGGTTCAATGCTTATTATTCCTGAAATTCTGCGTTTATTACTAGTAATAATTACATCTCCCAATTGATTTTCTTTATTATTAATTACAGGATTATATTCTAAAACTTCATTGGGTTTTAATTCAAAAGTTGCTGTTATACTTTTTAAAGCTATATGCGTATATACTAAAACAACTTTTTTATTGGAAGGCACTTCAATCACATAAAACCCATTAGAATCTGTTATGGAAGATTTACTTAGATAGCTTACATTAACGCCCTCTACAGGGTTTTTATTTTCGTCTAAAACGATACCCGTTACTTTAGATGATTGGGCAAATGTTACAAAAGTAAACAGTAAAAAA
>CAIWKX010000250.1 GCA_903913315.1 uncultured Bacteroidota bacterium
CTTATAATTACTTAAATCTTGTACGTTAGCCGAATTCCCATAAGTAATTTGACTATTATAAGGTAAAGTTTCAACAGTGTAACCTTGTTTAACACAGTCTACAGCGAGAGCTGATAATGCACCATCCCAATATGTTTCAATAGTTGAGGAAGTGATTCCTGATTGCGCAGGAGTAGGAATCCTTTGTGGATTGGATTGTCCAGTTCCTGTGCTAGTGTAAGGCAGATGTGTAGAACTTGAAAAAAAGATATTATGTGTATCAGCATCAATAATCCAATCACCGTTTCCAGACATTTCACCTTTAGTAGCATCAAAAAGTATTTTATTTTGAGCTTTTATGTTGAATGTTGAAATTAAGAATAGCGATAATATAATTTTGTATAAGCTTTTTTTCATAGCAATTTTTATGTTTTTTTAAAGTTTAGTGCCTACAAATGTAATATTAATTTAATATTGGATTCACAATGGAATTTTTAAAGCGATGAATTTAACTTAATCTTAAGTATGATTCACTTGAAATAAATTCCCTAAAAAGCAATTTTATTACTATTTTTGCCACGTTTTATAACAACATAGTTAATCATGGTAAAAGATTTATTTGAAAGAATACAAAACAATAAAGGACCTTTAGGAAAATGGGCTTCGCAAGCAGAAGGTTACTTTGTATTTCCTAAACTAGAAGGAGAATTAGGTCCAAGAATGCAATTTCAAGGAAAAGATATTTTGAACTGGAGTTTGAATGACTATTTAGGGTTAGCTAATCATCCTGAAGTTAGACAAGCAGATACCGATGCGGCGATTGCTTATGGTGCAGCGTATCCGATGGGTGCACGAATGATGAGTGGTCATACAAAATTCCATGAACAACTGGAAAATGAATTGGCTGCTTTTGTCATGAAAGAATCTGCCTATTTATTGAATTTTGGTTATCAAGGAATGGTTTCTATAATTGATGCTTTGGTCACTAAAAATGATGTAATTGTTTATGATGTAGATGCCCATGCATGTATTATTGATGGAGTGCGTTTGCATATGGGTAAACGTTTTACCTATCGTCATAATGATATAGAAAGCATGGAGAAAAACCTTGACCGTGCTACACGATTAGCTGAAGAAACAGGAGGAGGAATTTTATTCATCACTGAAGGGGTTTTTGGGATGCGTGGCCAACAAGGAAAGTTGAAAGAAATTGTTGCCATGAAAGAAAAATACAATTTCCGATTGTTAGTAGATGATGCACACGGATTTGGAACTCTTGGTGCAACAGGTGCTGGAGCAGGTGAGGAGCAAGGTTGTCAAGATGGTATTGATGTTTATTTTTCCACTTTTGCCAAATCAATGGCTAATATTGGTGCTTTTGTTGCCGCAGATAAAGATATTATTGATTATCTAAAATACAATTTACGTTCACAAATGTTTGCTAAAGCATTACCTATGATTCAAACAATAGGTTCGCTTAAACGTTTGGAATTATTGCGTAAATCATCCGAGTTAAAGGATAAACTTTGGGAAAATGTAAATGCATTGCAAGGAGGATTAAAAGCTAAAGGATTTAATATTGGTGACACGAATACATGTGTGACCCCAGTTTATTTAGAAGGCTCTATTCCAGAAGCAATGATCATGGTTAATGATTTACGTGAAAATTATGGTATATTCTTGTCGATTGTTGTGTATCCAGTAATTCCAAAAGGAATGATTTTATTACGAATGATTCCAACAGCATCTCATACATTAAGGGATATAGAAGAAACACTTACCGCTTTTGAGGCCATTCGTGAGAAATTAGAAAATGGGACTTATGCTACGATTGCTGCCGAGACAACAGTTGATGTTTCATAGCTTTTAAATACGATTAATATCAAAATTCCATTCAATTATTTGAGTGGATTTTTTTTTCGCACAAAAAAGAAAAATACCAAATTACAAATCCAAAAATAAGCTAACTACTGAACACTGTTAACTGAACACTAGAAAAAGGAGCTGTTCCCTTCAATATTTTAAAAGAAAAACTAAAAACCTGAACTCGATTAATAATTTAGTTTAAAAACATTGCAGAAAAAGGTAAAATTTAGTATATTTATATCTCTGACAATTAAATATTTAACTAAATTCTACCTTATGATTTGTTTCGATAAAATTACTGATATTTTTTCTATTGTTGATGAATTTTGCAAAGATTTTGATAAAACTACACAACCTTTTCTGCTAGGAAAGCCTTCCAAACGTCCTTTGATAATGTCAAAATCTGAAGTAATTACAATTTATTTACTTTTTCATTTAAGTGGTTTTCGTTGTTTCAAGCATTATTATATTTTTTATGTCCAAAAACATATGCAAAATGAGTTTCCAAATACAGTTTCATATAATCGCTTTTTAGAATTGATGCAATGTGTTCTTTTGCCTATGACAATTTTTGCAAAAACTTGTTGTTTAGGCAATTGTACAGGTATTTCATTTGTAGACTCAACCCCAATAAGAATTTGTAAAAATAAACGAATCTGTAGAAATAAAGTTTTTAAAGGCACTGCCACAACAGGAAAATCTACTATGGGTTGGTTTCATGGGTTTAAGCTCCATATCATTATTAATGACAAAGGAGAATTATTAAGCTTTGCTGTAACTCAAGCTAATGTAGATGATAGAGAACCACTGAAAAATGAAGGCTTTTTGAGTGCTGTTTTTGGAAAATTATTTGGGGATAAAGGCTACATAAGCGAAAGGCTTTCCCAGTTATTATTTGTTGATGGAATCCAATTGATTATAAGTATTCGTAATAATATGAAAAATAGTTTGATGGAAATGAGTGATAAAATTTTGCTTCGTAAACGTTCAATAATCGAAACAGTTAACGATGAACTAAAAAATATTTGCCAAGTTGAACACTCTAGACATCGCTCATTTACTAACTTTTTGTCAAATCTTATAGCTGGAATAATTGCTTATAATTTTCTACCAAAAAAACCTTCTTTAAAATACGAAACAGTTAAAACTAACCAATTATCGGTCTTTTATTAATCGAGTTCAGGTTAAAAACTTCGTGCCTTTTTATGAAAATGGAATTCCTTTAGGTTATCATGGCATGCCTTTTTGAAAAAATGGTAAGCCTTTTTATCAATAAGGCACTCCTTTTTATGAAGATGGCATGCCTTTTTGTTCTTATGGCATGCCTTTTTATGAAGATGGAATGCCTTTAGGGTATCATGGCTTGACTTTTTAAGATAATGTCGTACTTTTTTATGATACTGGACAGAATTTTTTGTGTAAACTCCTCTTTTACTATTATCCAATTACACGTAACTGCATTGTGGTATACCTTTCTTATTTTAATTTTCTTACTTATTTATTTTCAAAATGTTAGAATGCTATAAGTAGTTGATTTTTTGTGCTATTATTATTTTTATCAAGTTAAAATATAAATTTATCAACACGAAAACGTTTTCGTTCGCGCTTTTAATTTTTTAATTTGTAACGGTAGAATATTTTGTTAATTTTACCATCCCCTATATCGTTTTCGAAGTATTTTTTTAAGTTTTTTAAATTTATTTTTAAAATTACCTACTCAAAAAGTTACTAATTTATTAACAAAACAATCCTAAATTATGAAAAAAATTTTACCAAAAGGTATAATTAATTTGATGATTTTAATTGGGTCTCTATTAGGTCCGATTTTAATTTTTGCTCAACCAGGATCAATGTCGAATAATACCGATTTTGATTCTAATTATGGTAATAAAGGGATGACAGCTGTAGGCCTTGGGTCAAATAATGCTGTCTACACTTATCGAGCTACAGCCAAAGGAACCACTTCGTCGGGGACCTACTATTACCAATTCAATACCGACAGTTATTACAACACTTGGAATTTGAACACACCTACCTACAATACTGTAGGAACAACAACATGGTGTGGCGGTTGTGGTTATAATGGTGCTATCAAAATGGGTGCCACGGTATCTGGTCGTTATTATACCTTTAATCTTCGAGTAGGTGCGAGTTATGCCAATCAAGATATGGCCATACTGGAAACAGCATACAATCCAAGCTCCATTAATAGTTACACAACCGGACTTACGGTTTATAATGGACAAAGTCCATCAGTTACTGTGACAATGGCCAATGCTTTAAATTCGGGAGAATATTTATATTTAGCTTATTCCACAGATGGATTTGCTACTTCAACAAACTCTGGTGTTGTTGCTATTACTTCACTCAATGGAAGTTTTCAAGGGACGGCATCTATTCCTTCTAAA
>CAIWKX010000251.1 GCA_903913315.1 uncultured Bacteroidota bacterium
CACGCATTGTAATTGCGATGACACGCTTGCAAATGCAGATGACACGCTTGCAAACGCCGATGACACGCTTGCAAATGCCGATGACACGGCCTTTTTTGCATCTATTTGATGATTTTTAGGTATTATATGCAATAAAAAACCATTTTAGGAGAATAAAAACATTAAATTTTTATATTTTATGGATTATTGTTGCGAATTATTTAAAATAGAGGAATGGTAGTTAGATTGTGTAAACTCGTTAGGGACCGAGCCATTAAATCAAGAAGCTCTTCACAGCATAAAAACAAACCACAAATAAAATTATAATCATCTCTGAATGCTCTTGATTTTTCAGAGGAACGCACTAGCGATGCTTGGGAAAGCAATAGTAGTTATGAATGGGTGAAAGGCGGGGTAGGATTATTTTTATATATTTGGTAAATAAATATAGTCTGACGTCTGTAATACTTGTATACAAGTTAGTAACTATTTTACGAAAGCTAAAAAGAAATACAGAAACTATGAAAAAAATTATTTTGACAATTTGTTTAATATTAATTGTGTCTTGCAAAAATAAAAAAACAGATGCAATAATGAATTTTAACTATGATAACTTAAACATTTCTAATAATGAAGCAAAAAAGTTATGCATAGAAGGAATGAAAGAAGTACAAATTAAAAATTTTGAAGAAGCAAAAATAGCATTTGAAAAAGCCAATAAAATTGAACAGAATAATGTTATTGTTATGAACGCTCTGGCAAATACTGTAAATATTTTAGGTGAAAAAGAAAAGGCAGAAAATTTATATAAAAACTCCTTAAAAATAGATGAAAATTTTACGCCTACTTATGGGAATTATGGGAATTTTTTGAATGAACAAAGACGCTTTGATGAATCAGAAAAAATATTATTGGAAGGATTAAAACGAGAACCCATAAAAAGCAATAAAGTTGGTTTGTATTTTAATTTGTCATTAATAATGAAAAAACAAAAAAAATGTAACACTGCTAAACAATATGCTGAATTGTCTTTAGAAAATTGCGAAATAGATGATTCACGTAGGGAGGAAATTATCAATTTTATGAATGAAATTAAAAGAGATTGTGAATAAAAAAACAGCCACTAACAGCTAGGGAGTCGTTGCGGCTGCAAGCCGAAAATTAAAAAAACATCAGACAAAATAAAACTATAATCACATCATAAGGGTGTGATTTTTTTTGTTAGATTTGGTAAAAGAAAAACAAAATAAACATTTCTGCGCGAAGGGATTCGCGCTAGCGGTGAATATTTATAATAGAACTTAATATGCTTACAGAAAAAGAATTAATTGAAATTGAAAATCGTTTAAAAAAAGCTCAATCAGGAGAATGGAAAGCTTATATTGAGGGAAGAAATCACGAAAGTGGTTCAAACTTTATAATGACAGGTTTGGGAGATAATCGTGGAAACGATATAGAATTAATTGGAGCAACTATTGAAGATTATGATTTCATTGCAAACGCAAAACAAGATATTCCAAAATTAATAAACGAAATCCGAGAATTAAAAAAAATACTTAAATAAAAAACACTACTGCCCCAGGCTGGTGCAAGCATTATTATCAAGCATCGCTAGCTCCAGCTTCCTCTCTCCTATCAAAGCAAATTAATTAGTATGGCCAACAGTAATTTCACTCCTTTTCCAATTTTAAACACCGAAAGACTAACGCTTCGACAATTATCATTAGATGATCAGCAAGCTATTTTTGATTTGCGTTCGGATGCCGCCATCAACCAATATCTTGATAGAGCACCCTGCAAGACAATAGAAGAGGCACAACAATTTATCGTGAAGATTAATGATGCCATTAAAAACAACAACGTCCTATATTGGGCCATTAGCTTGAATAATACCAACACCTTGGCGGGTACAATTTGTCTTTTTGACTTTTCAAACGAACACCATAGTTGCGAAATAGGGTATGAATTGATGCCACTATTTCAAGGACAAGGTATCATGAAAGAAGCTGCTCAAGCCGTCATTACCTATGTGTTTCAGACGCTACAGTATAAGAAAATAGTTGCCTGTACGCATCATGACAATCAGAAGTCAACGCAACTGCTTTTACAATTGAATTTTGTACCCTCAGCAGCAAAGGATGAAGAAAATCCTGACTTATGTAGTTATACTTTGGAAAAGGAAGATTGATATTATATATTTTAATTTGTTCAAATGATTTCTATTTAGAAAATAAAATTATCATTCTATTTAAAAGAAGGCTAGTTTTTTTTGTTAGATTTGTTTTGAAGTTGAACTAGGTCAGGGATTGTGAATCCGCTATTGGATAAAGTTGGAAAAACTTTGGGCGCAAATTATTAAAACAACACCACAAATTAATTTTAAAATGAAACACGAAAAAATTCAAACTTTTGAGGAATTAAAAAAACAACTTACACCCATTCAAAATGTAAATACAAAACGTAAAGCTAGTTTATCCATGCTTGACAAACTAGCTTTATTTATTACAAAATATGTGGGAAGTATGAGCTTTTTTTTCATGATTTTTGGTTGGACTCTGATTTGGTTAGGCTGGAATACATTGGCACCGGAAAAATTACGCTTTGATCCGTTCCCCGCCTTTGTATTATGGCTATTCTTATCAAACATGATCCAAATCTTCCTTATGCCGTTAATTATGATTGGTCAAAATTTACAATCTGATCATGCAGATTTGCGAGCCGAAGAAGATTATATGGTCAATAAAAAAGCAGAGGTTGAAATTGAAACCATATTAAAACATTTAGAAAATCAAAATGAACTTATTCTAGAAATTTTAAAAAAGATTGAAAACCTAGAAAGCAAAAAATAAGTGTTTTATGGTTTAATAGTGTATGAATCATTTAGCAGTATAAACCCTACAATAGACTTCTTCGATTTGCTATCGCTTGAGCAAATTACTTCAAAGAAAAAAATACTATAAATCACTATTCTCTCATGGCAAAAAACAAAACCAACGAAACACAAGTCAATGTTGTTGATTTTATCCATTCGTATGTAACTGATAACCAAAAGAAAGAAGACAGTTTTGCCTTAATAGAACTAATGCGCAATTGGTCGGGGTTTGCTCCTAAAATGTGGGGGGCGACTATTATTGGTTTTGGCTGTTATCATTATAAATATGCCAGCGGTCATGAAGGTGATATGCTTTTAATTGGCTTTTCTCCTCGCAAAGCCGAATTTTCACTTTATGTCTATTCGCCAACCGAAGCCAACAAACATTTGCTGGATGACTTTGGCAAATTCAAAATGGGTAAATCGTGTATTTATATTAAAAAGCTATCCGACATCAATATACCTGTACTTGAAAAAATGTGCAAAGCAACAATAGAATACATAGAAGAACACCATGAGTGCGCGTGTAGAGAAAAATAATGCCGAGGCTAATAAGTAAAAAAAATCTACTTTTAACAAAGGTAGCTTTAGCCAAACCGATCGCACATGGTAATAGTTTTGATAATTGAAAATAAAAAACTATTTTTAATAACTTAAATAGTTCATGTTAAACCCATAATTAATAAACCCATAATTCCAATCCAATGAAAAAAATAGTACCCATACTTGCAGCCGCAACACTATTGATAGCCTGTAACGATACCAAAGAAGATGTAGTAAAACAGCCCACCAAAGATGGGTCTATAGAAGCTTTACTGACCACCAAACATGAAGAAGGCTATGATATTATGACTACGCAATATAAGGTTTGGGTAAAAGGAAAGGTGGCCAAATTGATTTCAAAAACGGATACAATTCCTTCGCTAGGCACCACA
>CAIWKX010000252.1 GCA_903913315.1 uncultured Bacteroidota bacterium
CGGCAATGGTCACTCCTTCTGCTTTGAGTGCAGCAACAAGAGCCACTAAATTCTCCACTCTATAGTTAATCATATAGTCCTTTGTTGAAGGTTCGAAGTACTTTGTTTTTTCATTAAATGGACTCCATTGCGTAAACCCTTTTTTGGTAGTGTCTGCTCCTTGTCGCCATTCAAAAACAGCGCCGTATTGATTCGTCACTAAGCCTAGGTGGGTTTTATACCATTCTCTCATGGCTTTAGGATCTTTACATTTAAAGAAGATGCCACCAATTCCCGTTACTCGTTTAAAAGATTCGTTGGGTTTTTTAGTTATTATGGTCTTACAAGCAAAACCAAATCCGAATGATATGGCGAGGGCGAGAATAAAAAAAGATGTTTTTTTCATGATGATATATTCATTTTTACGAGTACCGAATTTTAATGTTTATTTCAAGAGGTATTGGAATAGAACGAAGCATTGCAAAGCTGCTATGGCTATAACTAAACAATAGCAGTTCCCTCTTCATTCTTACTTTAATATTCCTTTTTAATCACAAAAAAAGAACCGCGAATTATTCCTGCCAACTTTGACTTCTGCCTCGCAAATTTAAACTTAGTTTCTAACTCTTTTGGTACCTCCATACCCTCAGAAAGTTTAAACCCTACCGCTCGTTTCTTCGGATTATCAAGGGTATAAAGCACGTTGATAGATAGTCCACTTTCGTAAAATACAAAAACCCATTTTATTCCTTCTACCAATAGACTGGCAGTTTCTAATGGCTTTGAAGCAATTACTATATCTCGTTCTTCTTTCAATATTTTGCTTATCCAATCTAAAGTATCTTGACTTTCAGATACCGGTATAACAATGAAATCCTGATCGTATTTATTCTTAAAATACCGCGCTTCATTTGCTCGCAAGCCTGCAAGCGCTGCGGCAACAGGTGATGATTCTACTCCCTCCATAGAAACATTTTTAAAATCTACTTTATGTGTCATTGTATTCTTTATTAGAATTTATTTTTTGGTCAACATTCAAAATTGGTGCTTGTGCACTTTACTATTGAATTTTTTATCACTACTAATCCATCCTCACCAGCGCACTTAAAAACGTAAATTATTTTCAAACCAACTTTTGTAAACTCAAATATACTGTTTTTGTTTTTACAAAAAAAAACAAAGCTACTAGTTCGTCGCCTGCTTTAGTTTCATTCGTTGCGCTATCCTCATTCCAATTCAAAGAATGACAAAGACCTCTCTATCCTCCTTCCATAATAATTTGGTTATAAAAGGTCCTTCATCAATTACTACTTTTACATTTTTTGCCTCTTTAGGAATATCAAAAACAAGTTGCGTTTCTAGTGATTGATGCAATTCAAGTCTTTCATCAATAGGTATTTGTTTGCCATTTTGTTTTTCAAGCGCTAGTTGTCCTTCTGTTGAAAAGGAATACGAATTTCCCTTTGGATCTTCTAGATGGACTCTTGGCTCCGAAGGTTTTTGTGCGATGCCTCTAGCATGATTAGACATTTTAATTTTCAAAATTATAAATTGTCCATGTGGATAGCGTAACTGATTTCCTTTACCCAACGTTTTTGGTCGTTCAAATTTTAGTACCGTTGCACACCAGTCATCAAAGCAAATATCGGTGCCAAAAGGAACAACTTTGTCACTACTTATCCCATAAAAAATACTCCACAACAGTGAATAGGAAATTACTATTATCACTAATGACTTAGAGGTAGATACAATATTTTTTCCTTGAAATGCTTGCATTAGACCTCTAACCACAAAAATAAATAGTGCCACAATAGTCCCAAAGAAAATAAGTGTTGTCATCTTTCAGATCTTTTATTAGTACATTATTTTGGGTATTCTGCCTGCGTAGGTAAAAAGGTAAACCTCAGTTCGTCTAAAAACCTAACTTTCTTTACTGACTAACCTTTGTAAACTCAAATATACTACTTTTTAGTAAGGATTACTTGATACATTAAAAATTGTAGTTTGATTAAAAAATAAAGGTCTAGCAACACTTCAAAAAAAAGAGGCACACTTGACTCTTGAATTTCTCTCTAAAAATTTGTCGGTAAATCCATAGCGGGAATGGAATCGGTGTAGCCTGTCTTGAGCCTGTCGAAAGGTGCAACACGGGGTTCATTGTTCGGCTTGCAGCCGCAACGAACCCCTAGCTGTTATACGCAGGTTTATTTGCCTTTTTGAAAGCTAAAAAAATCACCACCTTCTTTTGTGCATGGAATAAAGAATTCTTTAGGTAATCCTTTGCTTAAATCTATTACTCCCTGCTTTCTAATAGGACATTCTTTTGTGTTTTCTGTATAAATTAATTTGTTGTTTTTTAAGGCGTCTGGTAAACTCTCTGGAAGGCCAACATAATATTCACCAATAAATTTATTTTTTAAATTGTAAATTTTAATACAGCTTGTTCCATGACACATATCTGGGCTTGTGCTAAAAACAAAAAAAGAAGTCAGTACTTTATACTGCTTTTTATTGTTGTCGCGGGCAATTCCTAAATATTTTATTACGGAGTTATTACATCCTTTTTTGTGAGTGAAATCATAGATATACTTTTTTCCGACAATATTTTCTTTTAAAGCTTTTAATTCTGATTTTTCAAGTTGCTTCTCTTCTGGATCTTTTGTAGGTAAAAATGAGCTTAGAAATACTAAACCTAAAATTAATGAATATGTTCTAAAATGCACTTTCATAAACTTGCGTATAACGCCACTTCGTCTAAAAACCTAAATTTCTTTACTAACTAACCTTTGTAAACTCAAATATACTACTTTTTAGTAAGGAAACTTGATAAATTAAAAATTGTAGTTGGGTTGAAAAATAAAGGTCTTACAACCCTTCAAAAAAAAAGAGGCGCACTTGCCTCTTGAATATCTCTCTAAAAACTTGTCGGTAAATCCATAGTGTGAATGGAATTGGGTAGCCAGTCTTGAGCCTGTCGAAAGGTTCAACACGGGGTTCATTGTTCGGCTTGCAGCCGCAACGAACCCCTAGCTGTTAGGCGATCGCCATTATTTTTTCACTGTTCAATTTTAATTAAATTCAAAATTTATACTTTCTATTTGTTGTCTTGATTCTAGTCTTAATTCAAATGATTTTTTCATTTTTGAACTAATATCGGCAATAATTTTTTCGTCTGGTAGATTTATCAATGTATTTGCTAAATCGGTGTCCGAAACATTAGGAATCGCAGCGCCAGTTCTGTACATAAACATTTGTTTTAGGAAGACTTCGGATTTTAAAAAGTATAATAAATAATATCTGTCAATTTTTATATTCCTCAAAACTCTAAACCCATTTGTGCAAATGCTACCTTCAAAATCTTTATTAACTAAAGCAGTTGCGTGTTTTCTAGTTCCTACTGAATTTCCAGCAATTGCTGTAATAATATCGCCTTCTTCAATTTCGTAACTTGCTCTACTCGGCAACTCGTGAACTTGAAGAGTTGTTGAGTTTATTATTTCGTAAGAATGTGTATTAATATCGGAAAGTTCAACATATTCAACTGTTAGGTTTTGGTCTTTTAGTTTTCTACTTTTTACTTTTATGATATCGCAAATATCTCCCAAACGAACGGTGTTAGTTTTGTCTAAATTTGAAAACATTTTTCTGTTTTCAGGTGAATAAAAATCATAGTCAAATCGTCCATTTAATTCATTGTAATTTATTGAAAATGAATTTTCCTGTTCTACTTGATTTCCTTTTTGAAATTTTTTGAAAGCATCTACTATATCGCTAAAATCTTCATCTAAAATAGGTTGTCCAGATTTATCCTTAATTATTTGACCAAATTTATCTTTTTGATATGTTGGAGTACCATTTTTATTTCCTTGATAACCTAGTTTTGTTACTCTGCCAAAAAAAATTGGATATTCTCTAACTAAATTTGGAGTATCTTTTTGTAAAAATAATAATGAAGTTTTTACGCCAGTACCGAAAGGAATAAATGTCTCTTGAGGCAAATTAACGATGGCTAAAATTTTAGCTTTTAATTTTATGTAATAACGTAAATACTGTAATGAAGGATTTTCGAAATTCCCATTAGGTAGGACTATTGCCAATCTACCACCTTCGTTCAATAATTGTAGACATCTTTCAATAAATAGTATTTCAGCGTTTTGATTTGGATATACGGATTTAGTTTTGTGATATTCATTATTATGATTTGCCCATTTGTAGCCCAAATCAAATTTTGAAAGAGTAGAAGTATTTGTGATTTTAGCACCAAACGGAGGATTTGCTAATACTAAATCAAAACCAGTTTTATTAGATAAAGAAAGTTTTAAACTGTCTAAATCCTCTAAAGTATTTGTACATAAAACATTTGTTTTACCATTGGCTTCCAAAAGTAATTTCATTTTTGCAATTCTTGCAATACTTTTATTTATGTCAGCTCCATAAATGTTATCAGAAACAATTGATTTTATATCAATTTCAGAATTATTTTTTTGCATATATTTTAATGCTGACATTAAAAATCCGCCACTCCCGCAAGCAGGGTCAATTATTTTTTCATTTGGTTTTGGTTGCATCATTTCAACACAAAAATCAATAACTGGCTCTGGAGTAAAAAATTGACCTCTACCATCTTTTTCGTGATGCGATAAGAATTTCTGAAAAGCTAAACCTTTAGCATCTTGTGAAGAATTAAGCAAAGAAATACTTTGAATTTTGTTGATTGTAAATCCTAATGCAATAGTACTAATCCTTATTCTATCGTCTGAATCAAAAATATCTTGATACGCTTTTTTGGTTTCTTCAAATAGATTATTTATTCTATCATTAATAGAAAGAGTGGTTTTACCTGTTTTCATTTCATTCCATTCTTCCGCAGAAATGTTGAATTGATTTAGGTTATTATTTTCGTCATAAATCTTAATAAATAAAATTTTGACAAACTCTTCTAAAGTTTGTTGAGGCGATAATCCGTCGTTTGCATAAATATAGTTATGAATTTCTTCAAACTTTTTTAAAAGATTATCTTCTTTTGTTAATTCTATTTCAAATAATGAATTCATAATTTACACTTTTATGACAAATATAATACACATTTGTGTAAAATAAAAATTTATCTTCCGTCTAATTGACTTTCATCTAACTTTCTGTAATTTGGTTTTGTTTCTTCAATGCATAAATTTAAGTCTTCGTACCAAGGTTTTAAAAGCTTATGACGTCTAAAATTGTCTTTTGCAGTCAAAATATCAATTGTATAATTTTGTTGTAAATGATTTGGTGATTTTCCTTGATGGTTTAAATCTGCACTGTTTACAAAAACAAACTCATGTTTTCCTGTTTTGATAAATAAATCTACACAAAGAATATTAAATTCAGAAACTAACGGTCCTGTGCTCTTTATATTAGTTTCTGGGTCGAGTCTTGATGAAGGCATGTGAGTTTGCAATAGTCTTATTGGCGCTTTTAAATCCCAAAATGCATTTTCATCAAAATCTTCTTCTGCGAAAGTTTCTAACCATTCTTTAATTTCTTCTTTAGTATTCCATAATCCTGTTAAATCAGGAATTCCTGAACCCGGATTATCTTTATCCCAATTAAAGTTCGGGAATTTTTTACCACTTTTCTTTTCCCAATCCTTTTTTGATCGTTCATAGGCAGAATTTCCTGATTTGTAAATTCCAGCTACATGCTTAATTCTCTCAATACTATGCTTATTAAGAAGGGATATGCAAGATTTTTGATTTGTTAGACCATTTCTTTTTTCGGAATTAGATTTTACACCCTTACATTCAACGACTAACCATTCATCGTTGCTATTTCCAATTTTTCTTATATAGAAATCTCCTTTTGCATCAGCACTTTTAGCATTGTTACCACCTTCAGGTTTTTCCTTTATTCTCAATGCTTCGTATCCATTAGCATTTGCATATTCTTTAAATAGCTCTTCGCCAACATTTCCCAGAATATAGCCTTCTGCACCTGGACTTTTTATAAGAACTTCCAAAAATTTATCTTTATCAATACCAAACTTTCTATTGATATATTTTTCTAATAAATCCATTAATTTAGTCTTTAAATAATTCGGTAATATCGACATTAAGTGCAATTGCCAACTTTTCAGCAACAGTAATTGATACATTTCTCAAGCCTTTTTCAATGCTTGGAATATACGTTCTGTCTAAATCAGCAGTTAATGCAAGTGTTTCTTGTGAAATACCTTTTTCTAACCGAAGTCTTTTAAGATTTTTTCCAAATTTTTGCTTAATATCCATAAAGCAAAAATCTATTATTGTAGATTACTATACAACGGACAACTATCAACGTTTGTAAGTTTTAATGAAGTGTTTTTTGGGGAATTGCTTTTGAGCAGTAAAACATGAATTTTAATCATTGATGTCAATATTTGCAGTATAGCACAATGGTGTCGCCTAACTCGTTTATATGTCTGACAAAATCAGACTTATCTACCACAATATGGGTGTATAAGTCTAACTAACGTCAGACTTTATTCATTTACCAAATATAAACAAAAAACACACCCAAATAAATACCATTACTTCAAAAAGTAATGTTTTTCACTTCCCAAAGCAATTACTAGATTACAAAAATGGTTAAAACTAGTAGAGCATTCTATAAATAGTAGAAAAAATAGTTTTCCTTTTTATTAGCAATTAATTGAACGTGTTGGCGGTTTAATAAAAAAGTGTATCTGTTTCGTCAAAACGCCATCGTGTTTCGCTGATTCCATTTTAGAAATGTTTAAACGCCATCGTGTTTCGTCGAAACGGCATCGTGTTTCGCTGATTCCATTTTGGAATCGTTGATTCGTCCTCGTGTTTCGTCGAAACGGCATCGTGTTTCGCTGATTCCATTTTAGAAATGTTTAAACGCCGTCATGTTTCGTCGAAA
>CAIWKX010000253.1 GCA_903913315.1 uncultured Bacteroidota bacterium
AAAATCTGATATCGTTCGTTCTGGCTGAGATGGTTATATTTCATGGCAACTTAACTTGCAGGTCAAGAAGCTGTGGATATTAATCCATTCTCAGCCACTTAACTTTTAGTCAACGTTGCACTTCGTCCTTGAATCTACGATTATAAAAAAACTTTACTAATCTTAATTGATTATTTAAATTCAGATAAGTTATAAAGTATCAAATATTATTTTTTAATAATGTATTCATTAGAATTTTTTTCTATAAATTTGCAAACTAAAAATTCCCACATTACTGGATCAGGCGATATATCATCCCAATTGATACCATCTCCACAGAATAAAACATCATTTATTAAAAAATCAAAGCCTATCATTTTTAAAAATTCGTATGTTTTAAAATGATAAACAATAGGCAGAAAGGGTTTATTCAATACATAAGCTAAGATATTACCGTGCAATCTCATAGAAATTACCTTAGAACTTTTTGCAATCAAATCTATAATTTCAAATACGTTATTTGATTTTATAATGGTCATATTTTCATATGCTATTTTTTCCAAATAACATAGAATTTCAGTTTCATGATTTGAATGAAGAGAAATTACCAATAAATTAATTTTTTTTGCTTGTGATAAATTTATTATCTTTTTATAACATTCAAATAAGAGCGATCTTTTCTTATTATTTATTGGATCCGACCAATATTTGCTAGTGAAATTGTCTTTGACTATTAAACATAAATCGAATTCTTCGTCGAATTTTTTACTGTAATTAAAATATTTTGCAACAGGATCAATTTCAATGTTTATATTCTTAGAAATTTTACAAATAGATTTCAATTCATAATATGATCTGTAATCTCTAACTGTTATTTCATCTGCATATTTTTCTAGTTTATTTTTTACATAATTTTTCCCACTGTCTGATATAAAAGGACCAGCACCAATTCCAAAAACATGAACTTTTACTTGAGGATTAATTATCTTAACTAATTTAATTTTTCTCAACCAATCCTTGGGAGCCTCAATCTGCCAGTCAGATAAAAAACCACCCCCTCCGAGAATAAACAAATCGCAGGTTACTAAATGAAACAAGACTTTAAAAATACTTAAGTTAAATATAGACTTTAACAACTCACGTTTACCAACAGGTATTTGTTGGATTGATTTTATGCCAAGTTGATTAAAGGTATATTTAGGATTACTACTACAACCAATAATTTCAGCATTTTTATGAATTTTTTTATAGCGATTATGAATTGCATACAATATGATTTCATCGCCAATATTTTCATATCCGTACCAACCGCTTATTAATATTTTCATCTGTAAAGATTCCAAGAAATTTTAAATACTGTTAATGCCCCGATTGATTTACTAATAAAAAATGCAATAGACATACCCAAAGCACCGTATTTAGTTGTGAGAAAGTAACCTACAACAAGGATAACTGATAACTCGATGAGCGCGGTGAGAATAAAATATTGAGTTTTTTCTTTTTTATATAAAATAGTGGATAACGGGTTGATAAAAAAACTGAACGTATTCGCTACAAATAAAATAAACATTGGTAAATTTGATTCCTTAAATTGCTCACCAAAAATTAAATTTGATATATAAAAAGAAATTAAATACTCAAAAAGTATTCCCAAAAAAAGTGAAAACAAAATAATGAATTTATTTTGTTTTAGAAATTTAATAGCATTACTTGCCTCCTCGACTAAAAAAATATTTGTAAGTGCGCTAGTTAAAATAGAAGTGCTTAGAGCTACACTCATAGCAGCAGCATAGATACCAAATTGATATGGATTAGAAATATTTTTTAGTATTAACTGATCAACACGCGTAAGTAATATGTAAATAGCAGATGAGCAAAAAATTTTGAATGACTCACTTTTCATCGTTATTGCCGTGCTATACACAGAGTATATATTTATGTTTTTGACTAGAGAGAATTCTACAAATATAATAGAAATTAAAGGACACAGCAGATACTCAAGTATTAATGTTTCTAAATTTATATTATCATGATTAATGTAAAAACTGTATATTAGAGCAATCAACGTTCTTAATATTGACACACTAGTGTTTATAATTGCGTATTTTAAAAAAAATTTTTCTGCCTGCAATTTATTTAAAACACTAATATATATAGAATTCGCTAATAGTGATAAAAATACTATGTTTATGTTAATATTTACTATATTATTGATAATTAGCAATTCAATTATGCAGCTAATTAGTATTGAAATTAATAATCTTAATGCAGTTACATCAACATCTAAAGTTTTAGTGGAGTATGCTTGTTTTTTGATTATATAGACGTTACTTAAACCCAAATCTGATAGCTGAGCAATTATGCTGGTGAGCATAAGAGTACTCGCAAATTTACCATAATCAAATACGCCTAATTTTCTTGCTAAAATTGCTGTAGTAATAAATAGCAATCCTTGGGATATTATATTTGAAGCAAAAATTGTTCCGAAATTTAATAAGATACTTTTATTTTTTATTTCCATAAATCATAGTATTTTTCAACCACATTTCTCCAAGAATATTTATTACGGAATTTTTCAAAATCAAGATCTGATGATTTTTTATATACTGAGTGATAATAGGCATCAAGCAATTCATGAGTTGATCCACATAAAGTTATATAATTTTGAGCATCAATCCAAAGTTTTAAATAGTCTTCTTTTAATTCATTGTCGTAGTATGAGACCACTTTTTTTTCAAAAACTACAGACTCAATTACGCTTAAATAACCAGAGGTTAAAACCACATCTGCCCCTTGAAGAATTAATTCAATTTCAGAAGTCCAGCCATGAAAATGTACGTTAGTAACTTTCGATGCATTAATTTTTCTGGTGAGTTCGAGATTCAAAGATCCATTTCCATAAATATTTAATTCACAGTCAGTGTCTGGATTGAAGTTCAACCAAGATTCTAAATATGCTCTGATTCCAGTATCTTCCTCTAGCCTTCCAATGAATACGAATTTGATTATTGAGCTCGAAATTTGTTTTACTTTGTAATTTTTTGATTTATTACAATCATAACCGCCGTAGATTACTATTTTGGGGTTCGTTTTGTACCATTTCTCAATATAATCCCCGACATTAATTGACCTAGAAATACTTGAATTAATTATTCTACGCATTAGGATTGTCTTTTTCTGAGGTGGGAATTTTCCTTCCCACCCATGAAATGTAATAGATAGTTTTCTATTTAGGATTAAGCAAATAATAAATAATGGAAAAAATTTCAACACACTGCCGTAATCATGAAAATGAACAATTTCCGAATCATACATAGTTTTAAAAAACAAAAATTGGCATAATTTACTGATAATTTTAGTAACTAATGTTTTTCCCTGATCTATTTCAATTAATTTAATTCCGCTCAAAAAATTTGGTTTGAGTGATGTCTCATTAGAACTTAATGGACAAATGCAGGTTAAACTGTTTCCGTCACTTATAAATATTTTTGAAATTTCGGAAAAATGCCTTTGAACTCCACCATAACTAGTTGGATTAACAGGCAGTATTTGCGTTATTTTCATTTAATTTTTAATTTTATATCGCCAATATTAAATTAGTGCTTTAATAATTTTTAAATGTTCTTTAGCAGATTTCTCCCATTTGAAACGAGACAGGATTTCATTATAATTTATAAACTCTTTATTCATTTTCAGTTGCTTATATAATGATTCTGAAATACTTTTAATTGATGTAGGATCAACATAATTAACTCTATCACCACATATTTCTCTTATTACAGGTATGTCAGAGGCAATTATTGGTAACGAAAAATTCATTGCTTCAATCAATGGTAATCCAAATCCTTCGTATAAGGAGGTAAATAAAAAAACACTTGCATTTTGATATAAGGTAATTAGTTGGCTGTCACTAACTTGTCCAAGAAATATAATTTTAGGGTCATTCCTTGAAAGTTCAAACACTTCAGAATCGCTTGAATTGAAGCCGTCTTTTTTTCCTACAATTACTAGATTATGTTCAACTTTATTAGAAATTTCTAAAAAGGCTTTTACTGCTGACTTTATATTTTTATGTGGCTTTACGTTACCGACCATTAAAACATATGGTAAGTGATTAATATCCAAACTGCACGGGGCTGAATCAAGTTCAGCACCATTGTATATAAATTCCACCTTGTTTTTCGTAAAGTTTATATATTTAATAATTTCATTTTTTGAGAAAGTTGATACGGTAATTATTTTATTACTTTTAAATGCTGCATAATTAAACATCATATAGACATATAATTTACTTAGTAGATTTAAATTTTTAAAATCATGAAACTGAAATACATCATGTATTGTTGTCAATCTTTTTTTTACATTAAAAGGTAAAAAAATTGGGACGTTATATTGCGGAGACCAAAAAATGTCTGATTTAGGTGCTTTCATACAAAATTCAAGCTGCTCGCTAATCGAAAATATTTTCGAATTCATTGGAATCCACTTACAGCGAGAAAAGAAAGGTAACTTATTTATTTCCTCTCCATCGCTAGATTGATATAAGCAATAAATACTTAAATCTCTATCGAGGGTTATATAATTTAATATTTCTCTGATATAGCGCCCTATTCCTGACATAAATAGCATACGCGCATCAATCGTAATACTTACCATAATGAATAATATAGAATAACTAAAATTCAAAAAAAAATATTACTGATGAATACCACATTTAGATTAAGATATTATAAAAATAAGTTTTTTAAAGTCATACGATAGCGCAAAATGAGCTAGTAGATACTAAGTACATCTTGTTGTCTATCTAATGTTTGTCATTGTTTTGCATTCTCCATAATATTTAAGACATATACAAACAAATAATAACGTTAGTGTATGTATATTTACGATTATAGAGATTGAATTCAACTAAGATATTTTTAACTATTTTACAAAAATGGGAAAATAATTAAAGTATTACACCACAATCTTTATCAATACTTTCTTATACCCAATTCATTTTGTGACAAAAAAGTTCTAATAGTTTTTTTAAAATGGCGAGGAAGTATCTTTGACACAATCCCTCGCAAATGATTCGGAGTATTTCTTTTTATTGGAGCCGAGACGTTCGCCAGATCAAGATCCTCCCACTCCAATATACCCTCTATTGATTCAACTTTGTACCATAGATTGCCATAAAGCTGTGTTCTTTGTGTTTGTAAATGGTTATAGTCTGCTTTTACAGCATGCAGCGTATCATTATCAGGTGAAAATAAAACAATACTGTTGTTTTTGTTTTGTTCCTTTTCAGTAGTTGCCCAATCCCAAGGCACCCAGGCTCTATCGATTTTCGGATTTCCCTCCCAAAATTGCTTAACATATTCCTTAGAAGGATTAAATCTCATGTATTGAGTATGATGGTTCATCAATTCAGACATTGGATCTGGATTAATATTAACCATAAACGTTGCCGCCTTTAGCCTAGTATCAGGATGAGGACTGATTTCATATCCATCTAAATATTTTTGTATTCCCCCATCTACGGAGCAATTTTCAATATCAATTCCGAACTTTCTAGCGATAGTAGTGTTGAATTCTTTACCCACGATGAAGTCATTAATTGCCTTAAGAATGGGACTTGAAAAATTATACAACCTGAGGGCCATTCCAAAACCTTCACAAGCTGAATGATGATCTACCCCCTTTCCATTACGATGCCATTTGATATATTTTTTTCTATCGGTAACACAACCCGGAAAACCTATAATTTTGTACCCGTTAAGGTATAGTTGATCAATTAGTTCATCGTCTGAATCAACTAATGGAGATTTGATTTCACTACTCTCCAAGATCTCTTTAAAGTGTTCCGGTGAAAAAAAATTTTCAAGATATATGTGCTTGAACGGAAACATTTGAAAGTTTGAGCGTTCAATTTTATCAATTAAGTATGAGAAATTATAATTATTCATTTGTTCCATAGAAACTTTTTAAACTCATCATTTTACACTAATGCCTTAAAAAATCATCTCTCGTTTAGCCTTCAAAAATATTTAATAAGCAATTTTAAAACAATTTTAAAATCAAAGATCTGGAAAATTTGTAACGACTAACTAGATGTAAAATCTATTTTTATATTTTTATATTTTTTATCTTAGCTTAATCGAAAGGGTTAAATTTTTAATAAGCTGTCAGCATTAGACACCAATCATGAAAATTATTTTACATTATTTTTTTAATTAATTTATAGTCTCTTGGATCTATTTATGTACCGAATGTAGCGTAAAAGCTATTTTTTATTAGCGTACTAGAAATTTTCACTTAATAATGTAAATTCGATAATTGCAATTTTACTTTAATTGACATTTATACCTTCACTAATGAACGAGATGACAATTGCGTTTAACAAACTCTACTGCACTCCAATAATCCTTTATCCTGTATTAGTCAATCATAAAACCTATGAAATAATAATAAACGCACAGAAATGTTTACGGTATTATTAAATGATTTTATCTAGTATCAAGTATTCAAGGCGTTAAACAATACAGTCATTTGTTGTACAAATGAATCATTAATAACTATGGGTACGGTCAACTTATTGGAATTTATAATGTAAAATACTAAACAGAAATGTAGATTACATTGCTAAACACAATCCACACTTTCTGGAGTTAATATTTAGATGAACTTACAAGCCGACGTTTTTTAAAATTCCTTTAATAAAACACGAAATAAATGCAAATGTAAATTTAATTTAAAATTTATTTAATGCAGATGCTTATATTCTATTATAAAGTCTTGAAAGAAATAGATTTAATCTATCATTATAATAAATGAAGATTTATCTTGACACTTTCAACATCATACTTCAAAGAGTTTATCTCAGCACTAAACTTTCATAGTCTTTAATCTTTCGCTCTAAAAAACGATACGTCAAACTTGATTTTTCTTTTATGCGAGTAAGAGTCAAAATATATAAAAACATACTTCAATTTATCATTTGCCAGGTTAAAGTTCTGCATTTTGAATAGCCGTTTGTCAATTAGTTATCTTAAGCAATAATTGAGACCACCTAAGCTCATCCTAAGTTCTTTAGCCAATTGGCGCTGCGATAGATTGGAATTAGCCTGAATTGATCGCATAATCCTAAAATTCTTATCTGCAAGTAAATCTGTCCATAAGTCATGTTAAAAAACATTAAATGATATCAATCTGAACAGGCTACCGCACTACCAAGCCCCTAAGGTAGGTAAAAGAACTGAATTCCCAAGCGTTTAACCTTGAATAATTGTACTAGGGGTTTTATGTTATAGGTTTTATGTTTTACTAAATTTTCATTAATTTAATGCGTAGATTCAAGTATGAAGTGCAACACGGTTTAGAGATTCATGGAACACCTGTTTTGGTGTCTTGAATCCCAATCTCTTTCTGGGTCGGTTATTTAATCGCTCTTCTATCATTTTAAGCTCCTCGTCCGTTACTGTTGATAAAGGTCTCTTTTTCGGTATGTACTGCCTTAGCAACCCATTGAAGTTCTCGTTGCTTCCTCTTTGCCAACTGCTAAAGGGATCG
>CAIWKX010000254.1 GCA_903913315.1 uncultured Bacteroidota bacterium
ATTTAGCTATAAAAAATGCTCAAACAAGATGGAAAGGAAATATTTTAGGATGGTCTGCTGTTAGAAATGATTTAATTATCTATTTTAGTGATAGAATAAAATGATTGACACAGTTTATTGAACACTCCCCTTTATCTTTGGGATACCGCACTTTATAACTGATGCGTATTTTCTTGGTTTCGTTGGGAGTGAGTTTCAGTTCCCAGGTTAAGATGCCTGTTTCGGCATTTACTTTTGCTTTTCCGTCGTCCAATAAATCGATAGTAATGTGTCTTTATCCGTACTCAACGGATATTGGTCTTTCAAAGTCATTTGGATGTCTTCTTTTTTGTTGTTTCTTAGGGTGATGTCATACGTAAACGTTTGCTCTTTATAAGAAGACAAGAATTTAGTGCCTGATTTATCCACTACTTTTTCTCGTTTGATGGAGATTTTTTTATCTCTTCCCATGCTCAAGCTTAACGTGTCGCCCGTTTGGTTAGGATTGATGTTGGTTTTGCCTACATACAAGCCTTCAAAGATGATGTTGGCTTCACCTGGCAACAAGTTGTATTTGGAATAATCATTAATTTCTGCCAATAAAAAGGCTTCTTTATCTACCCTTGGTGCCGCATAATATTTATAAGAAGCCGGTAATTTAATTTCTTTTAATGCTACTGAATGTGCTTTTCCATTGGATAAAATATCATACGGAATATCGATATCAAAAGTAACATTGAGTTGGTTTTCGTTGATGGAGGTATATTTTGTAACCGCACTAATAGTATTATCATCTTCTATTACATTTGTCGAATCTGCAGTTGAATCTGCAATTTCCCTTCCTACTTTTAAGCCAGAAGCTTTTCCTTGTAACATATTTACTATAGTATTTTTATCTCCATTTCTAAAAGAATAACCATTATCTAGATTTTGATACTTCAAAAACCAAGCATTCAACAAAGGTGCTTGATTGTTCTGATTTGGATTGCCACTTGACAATGTTAGTTTTATTTTTTTCCAATCAATCCCAGTGGTTTGAGAGACTTGTGCTTTGTACATCATATTGATGGGGTCTTTCACACTTTCAGTTCTCAAATCATAGAACGGATTCCAAGTGGCAGAATTAGTGATATAGTTAATATCTAAATTGACAGTTCCTGCCACTTCATTCATCACTTGTAGGACTAACTTGCCTTTCGAACTTTTTTCTTCTTTTCGTGAATTAATTAGAAGGTTTCTATTTAGATTTTGCAAACGAAGCTTTAATTTGCTTTCTTTCTCTTGAAAAGTTACAATGGTGTTATCTAGTTCGGTTCTTTTGCTTTTGTAATACTCTACTAATTTCATTAACTCCACCACATTGGTCCCAGTATTAGCTCCTCCAGATACTTGGTTTTGGTCTAATAAAGCAATCGTTTGTTGGTGAGAATAAATGTCTATTTGCACTTTTTTAATCTCTTTTTGAACCAATGTAATGCTATCGCGCACTTTTTTAATGGCCGGATTGCTCTCGTCAATTTGATATTCCGAAATATAATTTTGTGTAAACTGCACCGACAAAACTGTAACCGAAGAAGGCGCTCCAATTTGGATGGTGTTTTCGTTCAAATAATCGGCTACATTCTTAATGACAATTTCGCTAGTCCCCACCGGAAGATTTACCGAAGTAGTTTGTTGCAATTCGGCTGCGTTGAAATATACCGTGGCAGCTTTTACTTTAGCCGATGTAAAAATAGGTTTTTGAGCAAATGCCATTGCCGAAACCAACAAAGAGAAGAGAAGGAATTTTTTCATTTGAAACTTTATTTATTTTCTAATAGTGAACTAATTTACTCATTATAATCCAAAATCTTCTACCGCAGTAGAATCAATCTCGGGTTTCATTGCCGATTTGTTTTTGAGAAAAAACTGTGCCGGTCCAGAAATAGCTAACGGAAGATGTTGCCCCATAGTATCATTTGCATTAATTAAATTGCGACGCAACATCAATCGAGTTAATAAACTGTTTTGCTGATTGGCAAAAGCTTTTAGTTTGTTTTCCGAATCAAATCGGTACATAAATCCTTTTGGTTTTGGAATGATGGTGGCCAGAAACATACATTCTTTCAAGGTCAAATCGGCCGGTCTTTTTTGAAAATAAAAGTGCGATGCTTCTCCAATTCCGTAAATGTTTGGACCCCATTCTATGATATTGAAATACACTTCTAACATGCGTTCTTTGCTAGCAATGTGATTGTTTTCTAAGATATAGACCAATAGAATTTCTTCTAATTTTCGTGACAATGTTTTCTGACGGGTCAAGAATACATTTTTTATCAATTGCATGCTAATGGTACTAGCCCCACGAGAGAATTTTTTGGTTTTAATATTCTTGGCAATAGATTGTTTGAATGCCTCATTAATAAATCCACGATGATTGAAAAACGAAGGATCTTCACTGGTCAACACACACTTTTGAAGATAGGGCGAAATGTCATGTAAAGGAGTATAATTTGGATTGGATAAGCCTACTACAATTGGTCGTTGTTCCACTCCTTTATCGATAGCACGATAGGTGAATTCGGCATTGAGTTTATTCAAATCGGCTTCTCCATATTTAGTGATTTTCAGGTTTTCAGGTTGGAGCTTACTTTCAAAAACAATCGCGTCGGGATGGTTCTTGTTGAACTTAAAATTGAGGTTGTAACTGAAATTTCCTTCCGCTTCCATTCCTTTAAAATGACTGAATAAACCATCGGGTAAGGAGGTAATAAAATCTTGCGCTTTCATCTTCGCAATGTTCAATTTTAGCGCATAGATTTTGGCGGTATCATTAGTATAAGAAAGATATGGTGAACATTTTATTGCATTTATGGTAACTTGTGAAGTGCTGTCAATGGCCATACATCGGGCGCTAAAAACCAATTTGTAATCAAAGCGCGCATTTTTAATAGCCACATCGTTCTTGGCAATTTTAGCATGATTGATTTTAAAATCATTGATTGAAGCATAGCCGTCAATATGTAAGTCGCCACTACTCATCTCTAGATTATCCAAATTGAAATGAATCGTTTTGAAACTTGTTTTTAAATGAAATTTTTTGTCTAAATAGGGAATGCGAATACTATCCTTTTTGGGATTTAAAAAAGTCAAATCGGCTTTTCTATCTCTTGGATCGGCAAAACCAGAGAGGCTCCAGTTTTGAGTAAAATCATCTTCTTTGACCGTAATGAGTGAGGTTAATTTTTTGTTTTCTAGTTCCAATTGCTTGAAATCAAAAACGACTTTGTTTCCCATATCATCCATTTTGAAAGCAAATCCTTTTACATTCATATTGGTTGGAACGAGGTTCAAGGTTTTGGATAAAATTCGATAGGCTACCGAGGCATAATTGATTTGGTTGTCGGTTTTATCTTCTTTCTTATGTTGCAGAAAAGCATCAAAATTACGACCGTTTTTATTCTTTACTAATTGAATAAAACCTTTATTAATTTCGAGTTTCCCTAACTGGATATTTCCAAAAAACAATTGCCAAAAGTTAACCGAAGTTTTCAGACTTTTAATGCTTACCAAAGTGTCTGCCCTTTGAGGCACTAAAGTAATTTCTTCAAATTCCAAATCGGATAACCCATGAAACTGGGCGCTTTTTACATGAAATTGGCAATGGTAATCTTGGTTGAGTTTGTGGTCAATTTTGCTGATGGCCTCTTCTAAAAGTGAATTTCTAAAAAAGAAAAGTACGACTACTCCAAGCACAATCACTAGAAGGAATAACTTTAAAAAAAGAAAGAATTTTTGCTTTTTGGTTCTCATTTAGTAGTATAGTTACCCAAACAAATGCGCTACAACTTCTTCAATTTTAGAAACTAAAACTATTTTTATCAACGAATTTTTAATAGAAATCTTATTGTATTTGGAAACAAAAATAGTAGCAAATCCTAATTTTTCAGCTTCTTGAATGCGTTGTTCCACTCGATTCACAGGACGAATTTCGCCTGAAAGTCCGACTTCGCCAGCAAAACAAACGTCTTTACCCACAGCAATATCTTCATTTGATGAAAGGATGGAAGCTACCACAGCCAAATCAATAGCAGGGTCATCTACCGAGATTCCACCGGTAACATTTAAGAAAACGTCTTTCGTTCCTAACCGGAAACCCGCTCGTTTTTCTAAAACCGCCAATAGCATGTTTAATCTTTTGGCATTGTAGCCCGTGGTACTTCGTTGCGGTGTTCCATAAACAGCAGTGGATACTAACGCTTGAATTTCAATCACCAGTGGGCGCATGCCTTCAAGAGTGGAGGCAATGGCCGTTCCGGAAAGTTCTTCTTCCCGATGCGAAAGTAAAATTTCAGAAGGATTAGAGACTTCTCTCAAACCAGAACCTTGCATTTCATAAATTCCAAGTTCGGCGGTAGAGCCAAAACGATTTTTTAAACTTCGAAGAATTCTATATACATGATTTCTATCGCCTTCAAACTGCAAAACGGTGTCGACCATGTGTTCCAAAATCTTTGGTCCGGCGATGGTTCCTTCTTTAGTGATGTGTCCAATTAAAATCACCGGAACATTGGTTTCTTTTGCAAACTTTATCAATTCTGCGGTACATTCTCTAATTTGAGAAATGCTTCCAGCAGTCGATTCGATGTAATCGGTATGCAATGTTTGAATGGAATCAATAATTACAATTTCAGGTTCAATTTCTTGAATTTGGCGAAAGATATTTTGCGTTTTAGTTTCCGTAAGAATGTAGCAATTATCGTCTTTTGAAGTGATTCTTTCGGCACGCATTTTTATTTGTTTCTGACTTTCTTCGCCAGACACATATAAGGTTTTATAAGGTAATTTTAGTGAAATTTGAAGTAGCAAAGTACTTTTTCCTATTCCGGGTTCACCCCCAAGAAGAATTAAAGATCCTGGCACAATACCACCACCAAGCACTCTATTCAATTCGCCATCTAAAGTGTCTAATCGCACCTCTTGAGACGAATCTATTTCAGCAATTTTTAAAGGTTTCGGAGCTTTTTTAACTTCCGAAGTTGGTTTCCAACTCGTTTTTTCTTCCTTTTGAATTACCTCTTCGACAATAGTATTCCATTCTTTGCAGGCATTGCATTGACCTTGCCATTTGGCATATTGAGACCCACAATTTTGACAAAAGAAAGAAGTTTTAATTTTGGCCATTTATGCTGAATTAAGTTCTATGAGCAGTATTATTTCTTTTTAATTTGACTTCTAAGTTCATCGGCTTTAGCCAACATCATGTCTTTTGTTAAACTACCGATAGGCTGTAATTGAAACCCACTTTGATAATATTTCACCGCATTTTTAATGTCGCCTGTATTTTCATAATACATAGCCATGTGATAATCTCCAAGCATAGTTTTTGGGTACATTTTGTGTGAAAGTTGAGCTAACTGTTCAAATTCAGCATAGGCTTTGTTTTTTAAAATAGCGGCTTCAATAGCTTTGAAATCGTTAATTCTAATGTTCATTTTAACTCCTAAGGCTTTGTCCAAGATATCGTATTTGTTTTTTAGATAGTCCACATAACCAGAAGGAAGTGTCACAATTTTTTCTTGGAATTCGGTTGTTGTTATGGGTTGATAAGATGCAAAAAATTGATAAAGAGCACTTGGAATAGAGTAGAGTACTAACGAATAATGAGAAGCTCCTTTAAAATCATCATATTTATAGTTTAGACTCGGGTTTTTAACCGCTTTAATGCTTTCGTCTAATGCAGTGATTTTAGTTCTCATTTTCTTAATGTCGCCATCACCAGAGGAAACATAATAAAAAATATTTTGTTTAAAACCTGCAAGTCTTTCTGCAACACGAGTTTCCATTTCGAAAGGAAGTTCTGGACTTAATGAGATGTAGGCATTAAACAATGGATTGTCTTTATATAAATATAAATTCATAAATCCTGCTGTTACATCGTGTCCAGCTACCATTTTAAAATTAGAGGTTCGGTATTTGGTTTCGATATATGGCATTAATTCGCCTCCAATAAATTCAAAAAAACTTTCTCCTTTTCCTTCAGGTAGCCCTGTCGCTTCATCATAAGTACAGTTTTCATATCGTTCATTATCTTTGTTAGAAAGACCTACAAGAATCACCTCTGGCAAATCATCCCAATAGTTACCATAACTCAACTCTCCTTGGAAAGGATCAAATAAATAATCACCATCTAATAAAAGCAGTATAGGATATGTTTTCTTAGTGTCTTTAGTGTATGATGGAGGTAGAGAGATTGTTAATTGTTTGTATTTATCGAGTTTTTTAGATAAAATACTATCTTTTATTTTTTGTGAATATCCATTGCAACTTATTGCAATAACGATTAATAGAAATATTTTTTTCATAAATAGGTTGATTTTGTGTGACTCAGTTGTTGTCTAAAATCAAGCAATATAACAAATTATTTTCTATTTAAGATAGGAAGTAATAAAAATGAAAGCAATCCCAATACTAATACTAGGAGCATTTGAGAAGTCCAAATAATCCAGCCAAAAGCTGTTCCTGCTGGCTCTGCAATGGCGTAAAACAATAATACTTTTGAGGTTAGAAAAGGATAAGCGCCAAATCCGCTATTTGTGAAAGCGATAGCAATGCTTCCAACCACAAAACAGGTAACAATTGCTCCGACAGAAAGAACAGAAGTTTCAGGAATTACTTTTGTGGCAACATAATAAGTTGCAATATAAGAAAGCCAAATAAGAATTGTTTGAAAAAAATAATTCCATTTATCTTTCATGTGAATTATGCTCAATATACCTTCTTTTAAACCCGAAATTTTCTCTTTAAAAATAGCTACAATTTTGAGTTTAGAGTATTTATAAATCAAAATAAATGCAGCAAAACCTATAATTGCAAAAACAGAAAGCAACACAATAAGGTGCAAAGGCATTTTATCAAGAATAAACGATTTTACAATTTTAAATTGAAGTACAACAGCTAATAGCATAAAAAACAATAGGAACAACATGTCGATTATTCTTTCGGCTATAATAGTTCCGAAGCCTTTGTCAAACGGAATGTTGTTGTATTTTTTTACAATCACAGCTCTTGAGATTTCTCCTGATTTTGGCACAGTTAAATTGAGTAAATAGCCAATATTTACCGCCATAAAATTGTTTTGAAAATTAGATTCATATCCCAAATGGTCAAGCATGTATTTCCAACGATATGCACGTAATACATTGCCGATGAAACCTATAAAAACGGCTAAAACTACATAAAAGTAATCTGCATTTTTAAAATAGCCAATAATTTCATTGATTTGAGATTCAGTAAATTGGTTGTATTGGTATACAATAATCCCTATTCCTAATACGATAGGAACAACAATAGACAGCCATTTACTGATTTGATTTTTCAAAAGGTTATTTCAAAGAGTTGTCGTTTTCATTTGGAAAAACGAGCCAAGGTTTGAATGTCTTAGCTTCTTCAAAATCTAAAGTAGCGTACGAAATAATGATGATAATATCACCTGCATGCACCTTTCTTGCTGCTGGTCCATTAAGAGTAATTTCACCTGAATTTCTTGCCCCTTTGATGGCATAAGTTTCAAGGCGTTCCCCATTATTGACATTGACAATAGCAACTTTTTCGCCTTCAATTAGGTTAGAGGCATCCATTAAAGCTTCGTCGATAGTGATACTACCGATATAGTTCAAATCTGCGCCAGTTACTTTAACGCGATGAATTTTTGATTTTACAACTTGAATTTGCATGGGGCAAAGTTAAATTAATTTAGTGAAATAGTATCAATCAATCTGATTTTGTTAACAAAAACGGCTATAAAAGCACGATATTTCTTGTTTTTATTTTTTCTAAAGCAAGTCATTAAAGTTGCTTCATCAGCTATTTCAAAATATTCTAATTCAAAATCAGGATGTTTTTGAAATGATTTGGAAACAAAATCCGAAACCTCCTTAGCAGATTTTGTGCCAAAAAGAATTTTAGCCTCTTTTAATATTTTAAAAATAATGGTAGCTTTTTCTTTTTCTTCATCCGATAGACGTTCGTTTCTAGAACTCATCGCCAAACCACTTGCTTCACGAAAAATCGGACAGCCTATAATAGTTACTGGGATTTTTTCTTTTTCGACAAGTTTTTTTACGATTTGTAATTGTTGAAAATCTTTTTCTCCAAAATAGGCATGGGTTGGTTTTACAATTTCAAAAAGCCGTTTTACAATTGTTCCCACTCCGTCAAAATGTCCGGGTCGAAATTTTCCTTCCATTTGATTTTCTAACCCATCAAAATTGTAATGTTGTGACTTGGGATTTCCTTCATAAATATCTTCTACTGTTGGAGCATAAATTAGAATTTTGTCAGAAACAGTTTTTATTTTTTCAAGATCCTCTTCTAATGTTCTAGGATATTTTTCTAAATCTTCAATATTGTTGAATTGTGTTGGATTTACAAAAATACTAATCACAGTGCTTACATTAGTTTCAATAGATTTTTTCAACAATGAAAGATGTCCTTGATGCAATGCGCCCATAGTAGGCACAAAACCAAGAGTGGTATTATCAAGGGCATTGTTCTTTAAGTAGTCGTTTAAATCTACTTTTTTGTTAAAAATGTACATGAGGTTTACATTAAAATAGGGTACAAACTTACTACTTTAGTAATTATCTGCATAAAATTTTGTAATTTTGCGTGCTTTTTATAGCTAATAAACAAATAATTACAAGATGGAAGACAAGAGGATATTGTACGTATCATCTGAAGTGGTGCCTTATTTAGCGGAGAATGAAGTTTCTCTAATGTCTTATGATGTGCCAAAAATGATTAATGATCAAGGCGGACAAATAAGAATTTTCATGCCTCGATATGGGAATATTAATGAAAGAAGACATCAATTGCATGAGGTTATTCGTCTTTCTGGGATGAATTTGGTTGTAAATGATGTTGATATGCCACTTATTATAAAAGTTGCATCGATTCCAAAAGAAAGAATTCAGGTTTATTTTATTGATAATGATGAATATTTTAAGAGAAAAGCAACTTTTTCAGACGAAGATGGAGTATTGTATCCAGATAATGACGAACGTGCTATTTTCTTTGCAAAAGGAGTGGTAGAAACGGTTAAAAAGTTGAATTGGGTTCCCGATATTATTCATGTTCATGGGTGGATGGCTTCCATGCTTCCAGTTTATATGAAACACTACTATAAAGATGAAGCATTATTTTCTGAAACTAAAATTGTCAGTTCTGTTTATAGTCAGTCTTTTGAAGGGAACTTAGATGTTGAGATGATTAATAAAATTAAATTTGATGGAATTCCTCAAGAAGCTATTTCAGATTTGGAATTACCAAATTATGAAAATTTAATCAAAACTTCAATTATCCATTCGGATGCGGTTATTGTTGCTTCTCAAAATCTTTCTCCAAGTTTAACAAAATTTATAGAATCTTCAGGGAAACCTTTTTTACCTTTCGCTCCGAAAGAAGGATTTGCTCAGGCATACACTTCTTTTTATAAAAAAATGTTGTAATAATAATTTATAAAAAACATGAAATTTAATTTCTTTCTTAAAACATTAATTATTGGAATTCTAATTTTATTTATTGCCTCTTGTGATAGAGATGTTAATGAACTTGGAGGTTCTATTGTTGGAGATAGTCATTATGGTTTGAATGTAGCATACTCTTCGGTGGTAGCCTATAATCAAAATCTTGGTGCTGTACAAAGTAATAATTTATCTGTTAATCAATTTGGGGTATATACCAATCCAGTTTTTGGGACAACTAAAGCTAGTTTTGTCTCTCAAGTGCAACTTGCTACTCCAAATCCCACATTTTATGACCAAGCACATGTAGTGGTTGATTCAGTATTTTTATATGTTCCTTATTTTGCAACCTTGGTAACTACAGATGCTACTTCTGGAGATAGTACCTATACTTTAGACTCAATACATGGTGCAAATAAAATAAATCTTAGCGTTTATGAGTCAAATTATTTTTTGAGAGATCTTGATGCCTCAACAGGTTTTCAACAACAGCAAAAATACTATTCTAATCAGCAATCTGATTTTGATTCTAATCATGGAAGTATTTTGTTGAATGATGATAATGGAAACGTTTATGACCATACAATAACAAGTGATAATAGTCAAAATAGCGAATTTGTTTTTAGTGAAAAACAGATTAAATTTTATCAAAAAAATGCGGATGGGACGCCAGGTTTTACAACAGTAAGTGAAAGAAAGGCACCAGGAATGATGTTGAATTTGAATAAAAATTTCTTTGTAAATAAGATTATAAATGCACCATCAGAAATGCTTAGTACTAATAATGCCTTTAAAAATTATTTTAGAGGGTTGTATTTTAAAGTTGATAATGCTGCCGATTCACCTACTCAAGGAACTTTAGCGATGATGAATTTTTCTGCTGGAGTTGTAACAATTGTCTATCATGATAATACTTCTGCAACAAATGCTACTAGAATTAGAAGGGAATTGAATATTAATCTATCTGGAAATTCTGTAAATCTTCTAAACAATACTTTTTCTAATCCGGTTACCTCACCTGATTTGGTGAATGGAGATTCTGATTTATATCTTAAAGGAGGAGATGGGTCAATGGCAGTGATTGATATTTTTGGAAAACAAGATGTTAGAGGGTATGATATTAATGGTGTGTTAGTAAACCAACCCAATGGCGTCCCAGATGAATTGGATGATTTAAGAAATCCACCTGATGGTAAGAAATGGTTAATAAATGAGGCTAATTTGACTTTTCATATTGATAGAGATGCTATGGGAACTACCGCACCTGAACCTAATAGGATTTACTTATATGATTTAACCAACAAAAGACCACTAGCAGATTACAATAGTGATTTTACAACAAGTACTAGTTCAAAATATAATAAGTTCACTTTTGGTGGAATAATTACTAAATCAACCGATGGAAGAGGAACTACCTACAAAGTAAAAATAACAAATCATATTAGAACTTTAATAAAATACGGAGGAGCCGGAGTAACAGCTGATTCAACCAATGTAAGATTGGGATTAGTAGTCACTGAAAATATTAATAATGCCTATTCCGCTTATTTAGCTAATCCGTTTACTTCTGGATTAGGTTCAAATTCACTTCAGACAAAACTTTTTCCTGTAATGTCAGTTGTTAATCCTTTAGGAACAATTTTATACGGGTCTAATCCTAGTGTTCCAGTTGATAAAAGACTGCGTTTAGAAATTTATTATACAAAACCTGACTAACTAAAAACATTATAAATTTATGTGTGGAATTGTTGGATATATTGGACATAGAGAAGCTTATCCTATAGTTATAAAAGGACTGAAGCGATTAGAATATAGAGGATATGATAGTGCTGGGGTAATGCTTTATGATGGGACTGATTTAAAAGTTTCAAAAACGAAAGGAAAAGTTTCAGACCTTGAAGAAAAATCTTTAAAAGAAATTTCTACTAACGGAACAATTGGAATTGGACATACTCGTTGGGCAACTCATGGAGTTCCTAATGATGTAAATTCCCATCCTCATTTGTCCAATTCGGGAGATCTTTGTATTATTCATAATGGAATCATTGAAAATTATGAGCCATTAAAAAAGGAATTAATTAAAAGAGGTTATACTTTTACTTCTGATACTGACACAGAAGTTTTGGCTAATCTTATTGAAGATGTTCAGAAAAAAGAAAATTTAAAATTAGGAAAAGCAGTTCAAGTAGCTCTAAACCAAGTTGTAGGGGCCTATGCTATTTGTGTTTTTGATAAAAAAAAGCCAAATGAAATTATTGTAGCTCGTTTAGGAAGTCCATTAGCGATTGGAGTGGGTGAAAATGAGTTTTTTATAGCTTCGGATGCCTCTCCTTTTATTGAATATACCTCCAATGCGATTTATCTTGAGGACGAAGAGATGGCAATTGTTCGTTTGCACAAACCGTTAAAAATAAGAAAAATCAAAGATGATTCATTAGTTGATCCATATATTCAGGAATTACAAATGAATTTGGAACAAATAGAAAAAGGCGGTTACGATCATTTTATGCTTAAAGAAATATATGAGCAACCTAACGTTATTAAAGACACTTACAGAGGAAGACTTCATGCTAATACAGGAATTATTCAAATGTCAGGGGTTGAAGATAATTTAGAGAAATTTTTAAATGCAGAGAGAATTCTAATTATTGCCTGTGGAACCTCCTGGCATGCTGGTTTGGTTGCTGAATATGTTATTGAAGAGTTTGCTAGAATTCCAGTTGAAGTAGAATATGCTTCAGAATTCAGATACAGAAATCCAATTATCACTAGTAAAGATGTGGTAATAGCTATCTCACAATCTGGAGAAACAGCTGATACATTGGCAGCAATAAAATTGGCTAAAGAAAAAGGAGCTTTTGTATTTGGTGTTTGTAATGTAGTTGGTTCTTCTATTTCTCGAGAAACTCATGCAGGTGCCTATACTCATGCAGGGCCAGAAATTGGAGTAGCTTCTACAAAAGCATTTACAACACAAATCACCGTTTTAACGATGATTGCTCTACGTTTGGCTAAAGCTAAAGGAACGCTTTCCAATTCTGATTATTTTAGATATTTACAAGAATTAGAGTTAATTCCTGAAAAAGTATCAGAAGCGTTAACCTCAACAGATGCTATTTCTAAAGAAATTGCTACGATATATAAAGATGCAACCAATTGTTTATACCTTGGAAGAGGATACAATTTTCCTGTAGCTTTGGAAGGAGCTTTAAAATTAAAGGAGATTTCATATATTCATGCTGAGGGTTATCCCGCTGCTGAAATGAAACATGGACCCATTGCTTTGATTGACGAAAAAATGCCTGTTGTGGTTATAGCTCCTAAACAAGGACACTATGACAAGGTGGTGAGCAATATTCAAGAAATCAAATCAAGAAGTGGTAAAATTATTGCAATTGTAACCAAAGGAGATACTCAAGTAAAAGAATTAGCTGATCATGTTATAGAAATACCAGAAACTTCCGATGCGTTATCTCCATTATTGACTACAATACCATTACAATTATTATCTTATCATATTGCCGTAATGAGAGGATGCAATGTAGATCAACCCAGAAATTTGGCAAAATCAGTTACAGTAGAATAATATTATAAAATATAGAACATTAAAAGCGAGATTTAGTCTCGCTTTTTTTTATTCTTAAATTTTTGACGTTTACCTAAAAACTAAAGCATTTTTCTTTTTTAAGCACAATAGAATTATGCAAAAAGCTAAAATTGTTAAGAAAATATTAAAATTTAATAAATGCGAATAAACCTAAAAAATTAAATCTTAATTGATAAATATGAAAATAATTCGCTCTTTTTTTAGTAATATAAAAATTATTTGTATTTTGGCTACTTAAACCAACAAAAATCAAACCTAATGAAGATTTATTATTTTATTTTGACGTTGTTTTTTTGTAGCATTTCATTTGCTCAAAGTTCAATTTCAGGTTCGGTAAAAGACAGTAAAAACGAACCAATTCCTGGTGCTAACATTAAAATTGTTGGCGAAACGGCAGGAACTGTCACAGATGGAGATGGGAAATTTATCTTAAAAACCTCCAAAAAACTTCCTTTAACTATTGAAGTTACTAGTATCGGATTTGCTTCTAAAAAACTAGAAGTTACATCTGCAAGCCAAAAGGCAGACGTAGTTTTACAAAGTCAAGATACTCAACTTGATGACATCGTAGTTTCGGCTTCAAGAACTCCTGAAAGGATTAAAGAATCTCCCGTAACTATTGAGAGAATGGGTATTAAAGACATTAAAAAATCAGCTTCTCCAACATTTTATGATGGTTTAGAAAATCTAAAAGAAGTACAAATGAATACGAGTAGTATGTCATTTAAATCAATTAACACTCGTGGATTTGCTACTGTTGCAAATACTCGTTTTATGCAGTTGGTTGATGGAATGGACAATTCTTCTCCGTTATTGAACTTCGTTATCGGAAATATGATAGGTGTTTCGGAAATTGATGTTCAAAATGTAGAGTTATTGCCGGGTGCTTCTTCTGCTTTATATGGAGCCAATGCTTTTAATGGTATTTTATTTATGAACAGTAAAAGCCCTTTCACAAGTCAAGGAATAACGGCTTATGTTAAATACGGACAAACCAATCAAAAAGCTGCTGGGACTAACGATTATGCTGATTATGGTATAAGAGTAGCACATGCTTTTGATAGCCATTTTGCAGCAAAAGCAAATTTCACATTCTTGAAAGCTACCGATTGGTACGCTACGGATTACAATGAATACCAAAATGGATCTATAACAGGTAATACAAGAACTAATCCAAATTATAATGGATTAAATGTTTATGGAGATGAGGTTTCTACCAATATTAAAGGAGTAGGTCAAACATTAGCTAGCATGGGATTAATTCCTGCTTCAGCTGTAAACTTATTACCTAACTATAATGTGAGTAGAACAGGATATAATGAGACTGATTTAACCGATAATAAAGTAAGAAATGCAAAAATTGATTTTTCATTGCATTTTAGACCTTTAGGCAATGACAAATTAGAGATCATTTGGCAAAGTAAATTTGGTTTTGGGAATGCTGTTTATCAAGGTGCCAACAGATATTATTTGAATGACTTTTTTATGCAACAACATAAATTAGAAATTAAAGGTAAAAACTTCTTTGTGAGAGGATATACTACTACTGAAGACGGAGGAAAATCGTATGACATGTTATTTACTGGAATCAATGTGAATAGATCATGGAAAAGTGATGCCACTTGGTTTGGGCAATATGCAGGACAATATATTACTTCAACTTTAGGTGGAGCTACACCAGATCAAGCTAATGCTGCAGCAAGAGCAGTAGCTGATACAGGAAGATTAATTCCTGGAACTGATGCTTTCAAAGCTGCATTTAACAATGTGATTTCTGACCCTAGTGTACTTACAGGTTCTAAATTAGTAGATAATTCTAGAATCTATCATTCGGATGCTAATTACAATTTTAAAGATGTTTTTAAACCAGTTGAAATTCAAGTAGGAGGTTCTTTTAGACAATACCAATTGAATTCTCACGGTAGAATTTATACCGATGCTGATGGACCAATATACTATAACGAATATGGTTTATATACTCAAGCGCAAAAGAAATTAGTAGATGATAGATTGAAACTTACGGGTTCTGTTCGTTATGATAAATCTAAAAACTTTGAAGGGAATTTCTCTCCAAGAATATCTGCGGTCTATTCTGCAGGTGAACATAAAAACCATACGTTTAGAGGGTCTTTCCAAACAGGTTTCCGTAACCCATCAACACAAGATCAGTATATTGGATTTAATGTTGGTAGTGCCGTATTAGTTGGTTCTGCTGCTGATAACTTAACAAGATATACAGAAACTTTGCCTGTTTCTTTATCAGGACAACCCTTTGCTGGTTCAACGACAGTTGTCATGACAGGTGTAAATGCATATAACAATTCTTATACTGCTGCATCAGCATCAGCTTTTGGAGCAGCATTAAGTGCTAATTCATCACCAGCTGGATTTGCAGCGGCAAGCTCATTATTAACAAAATCTAATGCAGCCTTAGTAAAACCTGAAACTGTTAAAGCTTTTGATTTAGGATATAGAGGTGACTTCAAAGGATTCTCTTTTGATGTAAATGGTTATTATAATATTTATAATAGTTTTATTGGAAACTTAAATGTAGTAGCTCCTTACTATGGAACAGCTATTACTTCTCCAAATGTTGCAGCAGGACCCACTGATCCTGGTTTTCAATCAGCCATGGCACTTGTAAACGGAGATACTAGAGTATACCAATTATATACTAATACAGATATTGAAATCAAATCATTAGGGTTTGGTATTGGGGTAGCTAAAAAAGTATATAAAGATTTTGAAGTTGGGGCTAATTATAATTATGCGCAATTTAATTTTGATCAAGCAAAAGATCCTAGTTTTGAAGCTGGATTTAACACTCCAAAACACAGAGTTAAAGCTTCGTTTGGAAATGAAAAATTATTCAAAAACTTTGGGTTTAATGTAAGTGCAAGATGGAACAGTGAATATTTGTGGCAATCAACATTTGTTGATGGGATGATTTCTTCAGCTACAGTAATTGATGCTCAAATAAATTATTCACTTCCAAAATTAAAATCAGTACTTAAATTAGGAGCCGCCAATATTGGAGGTAAAGAATACCAACAAGTTCTTGGAGCTGGATTAATTGGACAACAATATTTTGCTTCTTTAACCATCAATCCTTAATCTTTTCAAAATAACTTAATAATATAGTATTATGATAAAAAATTTAAAATGGTTACTATTGGTTTCGTTAGCCTTTGTAGCTTGTAGTAAAAGTGATGATACCACAGTAGTTCCTAATTCTTCAAACGGATTACCATTAACTTCAGGATCGGCAAACTTTTCAAATTATGTGTCTCTTGGAAACTCATTGACTTCAGGATACAGTGATGGAGCTCTTTTTATAGAAGGGCAAAAAGGATCTTACCCAGCTATATTAGCACAACAATTTGCACAAGTAGGCGGTGGTGCTTTTACTATTCCATTTATGAATGATAATGTTGGAGGATTACTTCTGGCAGGGACTCCAATTCAATCTCCAAGATTGTATTTTAATGGAACTGGACCAGCAACAGTTGCTGGTACACCATCAACGGATGTTATCAATCATTTGACAGGTCCTTTCAATAATATGGGAGTTCCAGGAGCAAAAAGTTTTCACTTGATTGCGCCAGGATATGGGAATGTTGCAGGAGTTGCAACTGGACAAGCAAATCCATATTATGTAAGATTTGCTTCTTCAACAACTTCTACAGTTTTAGGAGATGCCATGGCTCAAAATCCAACTTTCTTTTCTTTATGGATTGGAAATAATGATGTGTTAGCCTATGCTACTTCTGGAGGGACTGGCACCAACCAAGCTGGAAATTTAGATCCAACTACTTATGGGTCAAACGATATTACTGATCCGAATGTATTTGCTTCTGTTTACAATACGTTGGTTACACAATTAACGTCTAATGGTGCTAAGGGAGTTGTTGCTAATATCCCTTATGTTACTTCTGTTCCATTTTTCACTACAGTTCCAACCAATCCTATTCCTGGATTGCCTGCAGCAAGTGCGGCTCAATTGAATCAATTGTTTGGCGCCATTAATCAAATTACAACTGCTCTGGGACAACCTAGCCGATTTGTAACTATAGTAGCAGATGATAATAATCCGGCAACAGTTGAGCAAAATCCTCTTTTAATTTATGATAAATCATTACCAAATTTATCAGCTTATATTACAGGGGCTTTAACTCCAGTTTTAGGTTCTGCTACTGCAGGATATGTGGGAAGTATCTATGGTCAAGCTAGACATGCTAGTAATGCAACAGCTACTAGAGATTATGTTTTATTAACCTCACAATCGGTTATTGGAACAACACAATCTGGAGCACCTTCACCGTTTAACACCGTTGGAGTTTCTTATCCAATGGCTGATAGTACAGTATTAACTGCTTCTGAAACGGCTCAAGTTATTACGGCAACGGATGCTTTCAATGCTACTATTCAAGGTTTAGCAACTGCTAAAGGATTAGCTTTTGTAGATGCCAATACCTTTTTAAGTCAAGTGGCTAATGGTGGAATTTCGGCAAATGCATTTACGATGACTTCTACTTATGTAACAGGAAATGCCTTCTCTCTTGATGGGGTTCATCCAAGTCCAAGAGGGTATGCTTTAATTGCTAATAAATTTATGGAAGCCATTAACGCAACGTATGGTTCTAACTTAAAAGCAGTAGATTTAGGAAATTATAGAATTCTTTTTCCAGCTTCTTTGTAATAGAATAATTCTTATATATAAGCCTCGCTTCTTTTTTGAAGCGAGGCTTTTTTTATGATATATTCAAAGTAAAAGGAGAAATAATTGGTTTGTTTTTTTGCATAGTCCTACGCATTGGTTACCATTTAAGTAAAGTAAAGCACCAAAAAAGACAATTTAATTCTCAAAAAAGATAATTTAATTCTCAAAAAAGACAATTTAATTCTCAAAAATGCAATATAAATTTTCAAAAAAGACAATTTAATTTTCAAAAATGCAATATAAATTTTCAAAAAAGATAATTTAATTCTCAAAA
>CAIWKX010000255.1 GCA_903913315.1 uncultured Bacteroidota bacterium
ATAGTATTCTTGCAATGGAGTAATAAAGCTTTCATTTTGATTCGTTTTTACTAGTTTTTCGATTTCTTAGGAACATTGATTAGAATGTTCTAATTATTCGACCAAATGTAATATAACATCGATAAAATACACAAATATTTTTTTAAAAAGATTATTTTCTTACATTTTTATTAAGAATTCAAATTTAAATACAATCAGTTAAATTGTTGATAAACAATAGTATAATTAAAAATTGTGATTATTTTTGAATTTTAGTTATCAATGTAAAATCTTACAAATATTAATTTTAAAACTTGGTATTTTGCCCTATTTTGCCCAAAAAAGAGCCTTATTATCGACCAAAAATGAAATAATAACGTCAAAATCTGATAAAGTGTCGATAAGTGTCGACGAAATGGGTGTTTGAGGCAGCGTTTTTAACTGGTGTACAAAAGGGCTATTTGTGGAAGAAATAGTGGTCAGTGCTCAGTATTCAGTGCTCAGTGCTCAGGAGATGACAACGAGTGAAGATTAACGAATTAAGCCACTAGTAACTATTAATAAGAGGGTATTTAATTGAAAAGAGTATCTAATCTGTAATTTTGGTTAAAACAAATGCTCCTATAGGTTTTTAACCGTATGGAGCATTCGTAATGTTTGAATGAGATAGAATCTAATGGAAATTAGATCAATTGATCCGTTTTTTGGGATTAATTCATTAGTACTTTTTTGGTAATCGTTTCATTATTATCTAAAGTTACTTTTACTAAAAGTATTTGTGGTGCTATGTTGAAATCTGTTGAAATGAAATCAGCGCTGTTTATTTTGTTTGCTGTATAGATTATTTTACCGAGTAAATCAAATACTTGAACAGTACCAATCGATGCATTTGTTGCTTTCACGGCAATGTGTTTGTCTTTTTTAATGATTTGCACGTCGTTTGATTTGAAATCAGTTTGGTGATTACTTAAAAGAGTGCTTGTATAATGAAGTTCGAAACGATCATTGAAAGTTCCACTAGCGGAATTGAAGGTTACATTTTGCGCTTTTAAATCATAATAGGTATTGGTTGTTTTGTCTAACAAATAAATGTTTTGATTATTAAACAACCCATCAAAGTTTTCTAATGCAATAGTAAAATCACCGGTTAGTGTTGTGGAATATCCTATAGGCACTATATCACTGTCATTGAAAGGTAGTGCTCTTCCTTGAATGGCCAAATTGTTTGTCCCCAATACAGAATATAGTGAAACTACATTTCCAGCGGGCATTGTATTGCCATCAAAAAGCGAGTCTATTCCATTGGTTGCCCCTTGAATATAACCAACAAGCGTTTCATCGTAAGCTCCCCCTGTATTAGAGATGTTTAACCATACTCTGTGTTTTTCAATAGAAGAAGACATAGTATTTTGGTTGGATGCAAGTACGACCGCATTATTTGTTTTAAAGAACTGGTTATTGTTTCCAGCAATTCTCATACTGTTACTGAATGAAGCTTGATAACTTCCGTTGGCTAAAGCTGAATTGGCTTCAATAAAGAATCCTTGTCCTGATGCTATTTTTCCGTTAGGAGTCACACCACCTGTAATGGCTGTTGATCCTGTTTTTACCCCACCAGTAATGTTGTATTTCGCATAATCATCTTTTGTATAATTATAGATTGCTGTACCTGG
>CAIWKX010000256.1 GCA_903913315.1 uncultured Bacteroidota bacterium
AACCAACTAATGAAGCTCTGCGGAATAAACCCTATATTCTCCGTATAAAGCGAAGCGCCTTTGTGTCCTTTTCAAAGTAAACATTGTTGTAATTAGTCTTTAAAACTTTGTGCTCTTCGTGGTTAAAAAGCTTTTGTGTCGAGCCTGTACCGAACCTTCGACGTATCGTAAAAAAAAACGCTGTGAAACTTTGTGCCAAACTTCGTGTAACTCTGTGCAACCAAAACGTAACAGAAGGCTCAACCTACTAATGAAGCTCTGCGGAATAAACCCTATATTCTCCATATAAAGCGAAGCGCCTTTGTGTCCTTTTCAAAGTAAACATTGTTGTACTTAGTCTTTAAAACTTTGCGCTCTTCGTGGTTAAAAAACTTTTGTGTCGAGCCTCTACCGAACCTTCGACGTATCATAAAAAAAAACGCTGTGAAACTTTGTGCCAAACTTCGTGTAACGCTGTGCAACCAAAACGTAACAGAAGGCACACCCAACTAATAAAGCTCCGCGGAATAAACTGCCATTCCCGCGAAGGCAGCAACAAAAAAAACCTCCCGAAAGGAAGGTTTACTACGTAAAGTACCAAATCTATGTAGTAATGAATTATACTGTAGCGCTTTCTTGGCTGATTACTTTTTTAACGAAAGTACTGTACAATACTTTGTTTGGTGTGATGCCAGAAGAAAGGATTTGTTTTTTTCTCGCGATGATGGTGTTATCAGTTCCTGATGCAGCTTCTTTTACTGTTTGAGTTTGTTTAGACCCCATGAACCAACTCATAAAATCAACATCTGAATCCAAAGCTACTTGTTGTACAGGTACGTTTACTACATTTACAATTGTAGTTGATGTTACTGCAGTTGCAGTTGCTTTAGTTTGACCAAACATTCCAACGCTTGTCAACAAGAATAAAACAAAAAGAAGTACTAAGCTTTTAGTGTTTGTAGTTGAAATATTTTGAGTTGTTGTGTTCATATCAGTTGTTTATTTTACTGAGACAAATCTACTTCGGGAATACCCACAACGAAAAAATTTCCGATAACTAACCCAGAAAGTCGTTATAAAAACAACCCGAGGTTTTTAATCTGAAAAAGATGTTTTTAATCCGACGCCCTTTGCAGGACAAGGAGTTACCGGATTTTGAGCACTATGTTATACGTCGGTTTTTATTTGCATTACATGGAGATGTGGCTTCAAGAACCTCAGCCACCGAGAGCATTTCAAGAACATTTCAAGAACATTTCGAGAGCCTCAACGTGACAACTCAGCCACCGAGAGCAGTTGGCAGTTTTCAGTGATCAGTGCTATATTCAAGCAAAGCGGCTTTGTATTTTATTCAAAGAACTTCTTTATGTTTTGCAAACATAGGATGACAAAACCAAACTTGACATCTTTTGTTTCTTTTGTGTTTAAAAAAACGCTGTGAAACTCTGTGCCAACCTTTGTGCAACTTTGTGCATCAAGAAACTAACTGTCATTCCCACGAAGGCGGGAACCTGCCCCCGTTAATTCAACCAAAACTTATCGGCTTGCGGACAATTCTTAGAATAGCCCACGGCCATAGGGTCAAAATGAAGTACCCCAAAAAGATACCAAGCACTGGAGGATACCACTGGATTCGTATCGGCACCAGTCCACAATACTCCCGACATATAGCCGGTTCCTATATTGGTGGCATAAGGAATCCCTTTTGCATTGGTATAGGTAGTGCTGTTGACGAGTGCTTTTTCTATTTCAGAAAGATACTGATTGGCTTCCGTTACCATTCCTGCTTTTTGATAGGCAATCACCATTTGTCCCGTACCCTCCAACCAAACGTCATCTTTATCAATATCAAAACAAAAACCAGCTATGTTGGAGCCAGTGGCAGTGGCCATTTTAGTTGTTCCAAAAAGCGTATAACTGCTACTTAAGGTGGCTGAAGGAAAATCTTCAAATGCGCAATACCCCCATGAGAAATTGTCTAAGGCGTATTGGTAATAATTATTGGGATAAGCGAGTAAATAGGTATTGGATGCGACCCATCGATTTTGTTTAAAAAAAGTCAATAATTTACTATGAAAGGCATCATAACCCGAAATAGCATTATAAGCATCAATCATACCTTCGGTGACTTGAATAGCGATTAATCCATTGCTATCATAACCTCCATTTAAGCTCCCATCCGCATTTTGAAGTGAACGAATCCAAGTGTCCAAATTATTTTGCAATGTAATGTAAGTAGTGCTATTGAATTTGATCGCATAATTATTCAGAGCGATTAAAAGCCAACAGTTATCCCCCATCCATTTGTTGCCGTTGGGTGTTCCGTTTGTATCTCTAAATTGTGAAAAACCACCAGTGCCCGCGTTGAGTTCGCTGGAGATACGATTGTTAAAAAAATTAAAGATACGTTCCGCCTTTACTTTGTCGCCTTTCGCAATAAAAACGAGTGCTGCCAGTGCATTGTCATAAAGAGAAACGGTAGAGCCATTTTCAGTACTGGGCACCAAACCATTGGGCAATTGATTTTGGGCAAACCAACTATAGACCGCAATTGAATTAGCGGTTTCAGTAACTACAGGCGCACCATAAAAAGAAAGGCCACTGCTAGCGTTGGTTACAGTGGTAGCATTGGGAGTGAAAGTATAAGCGGCATCTTGCGGGCTAATGGCTACCGAACCATGGACGTTATCAATTTCAAATTTTCCTTGAGCATCGGTCACCACATAGGCATTGTTGCCATAGTACACTTTTATATTCTGAATACCCAAATTATAATAGTTATACACCGTCCCTGAAATGGTATAAGAGGCAATACCACTATCTTGATGCGAACAAGAAAAAAGGAATAATAATCCTATAATAGTAATAATGTTTTTCATTGTATTGTTGTTGGTTAAATATTGTAGGGTTACTTTCATCGGTTTTCTGTTGTCGGTTCATAACTATCGAGTGCATTTCCGGTGGCTGAAGTTCTCGAAGCCACATTGAGGTTCTCGAAATGCTCACAAAGGCATCGTTACTTGGCTCTTGAAACCTCAAACCTGACACGAGGCGCAGCCGACTGATGGAGCGCAGCGGAATAAACCCTATATTCTCTTTATAAAATGAAACGCCTTTGTGTCCTTTTCAAAGCTAACATTGTTGTACTTAGTCTTTAAAACTTTGTGCTCTTCGTGGTTAAAAAACTTTTGTGTGGAGCCTGCACCGAACCTTCGACGTATTGTTTAAAAAAAATGCTGTGAAACGCTGTGCCAAACTTCGTGTAACGCTGTCCAACCAAAACCTAACACAAGGCGCAACCAAAGGTCATTCCCCCCCGAAGGCGGGAGCTACTCCCTTTTCTTATTCAATAACAAATAATACACTGGAATTCCTAACGCCACAATAAACAATCCCAAACCCGTATTACGGGTATCGTAAATCAATAAGGTAAAACATATTGCTGCAGTTATCAAAATATACACTATCGGAATAATAGGATAACCAAAAGCCTTGTACGGTCGCTCGGCATCGGGTTCTCGTTTTCGTAAAATAAACAAACCTCCAATGGTTAATATATAAAACAATAGGGAAGCAAAAGTAGAATAGGTTAACAAATCGCTATAGCGCCCGGAAAC
>CAIWKX010000257.1 GCA_903913315.1 uncultured Bacteroidota bacterium
AAATTCTTTACTCCCTTTCAATCTTTTGTAAGCATTATTAGAGTTTACACAAAATTCTGTCCAGTCTCCTATTTATCTGAATTGATGCTAGAAATTTGTATCATTATGCTAAAAAAGTATGGCATTAAGCTGAAGAAGTATAGCATTATGCTAGAAAAGTATGGGATAATGCAGCAAAAGTTTGTAAACTACCACGGTTTAGCACAATGTTATTTCACTTGTATTATTTGCCTAAATCAAAAACCTGTTCCCAATCAAAATTTGAGTGAAGATTTATTGCTTCAGGTAAATAAATGACCTCTTCGCTTTGACGTTGTTCCAGAAAACTTCCAGGTGTCCACAGTTTATCTTTATTGTCGTCATAAATCACTCTTAAAGAGTATTTGTTTGGTTCTAAAAGGTCAAAGTTTATTATATTACTTTTTTCAGAATATTCACTTGCGATTATTTCTCCTTTTTCATTTGTGAGTTGCACAACTATAGGAAAACGCTTTATATGTTCAAAAGTAACTTTTAAATTTCCATAATCGGAAAGATTGTTAGTAGTAAATTTATATGTTAACGTATCGTTTTTCTTATCATAAAAATTAATCAGTGCGCCTGGAAAAAGTTTTAAAGTATACTTTTCTAAAGGCTCTTTTTTAAAGATAAATTTTAGTTTTTGACGCATTTCATCATATTCGGTAGTAAATTTTACCTCAACAGAATCTTTATTCAACAATTTCATTTTTGCTTCCTCCCATTTTATGATAGGAATAGTAGCATTTACCGCAAAAGTATTTCTGAAATGCAATGTACCAGTGTCTTCAGAAGAATAACTCAAGGAATCTTTTTTCTGTGTTTTAACTTTGAGAGCAAATGTTTTTTTGAATTTATTTTTTGATACATCAATGCTTAAAGAATCATCTTTAATGGCTTTGAACCAAACTTGTAAGGAATCTCTTTTTGGTAATTTAGTTGTTATAAAAGGGATTTCTTCTCCATTTTTCCGAATCTTTATTTTTACCTCTTTAGCATTTCCTTCATAGCCCAAAGTGAATCTTCTTGCAGATGCTTGGGAAACATTAAGGGCTTTAAAAGGTATTTCCTCTTTAAACAATTCTAGTTGGTATAAAGTGTCGTTTGGTATAGAAACGAAATCTTTCATAAAACCAATTTTGTCTGTTTTTGGGTCAAATTTATTATTCCCATTAACATCTTTTATAGCAACAAGTTTGTATTTACCTTTCTTTAAATTTTCTAATTTCACTAATTTCAAACTGTCTAAGGTATTGGTTATATATCTTGGAACTTGTTTGTAAATTATGGAATCATTGTATTTTTCGTTGTATTCATACAACATAACTGACACAAAATGGTCTGTTTTTTTATTGAAAGCATCTTTTATTTTGACCCCCAATGATAAAGAATCAATGTAGTTTCCGGTTGAGAAAACAAATTTGAATTGTTCGTATGGATTTCCTTCATTATTGTCTTGAATACTTTTTCCAAAATTGAAACTATAGGTTGTATTTGGGAGTAATGTATCTTTAATTTTTATTGTAATCGTCTTGCTAGCAGTATAAGGTAAAATATCAGGTTGCCTTTTCATAGGTGGCGAAATGATAAGTTGTTTATTTACGTTTTTCAACTTTACATATTCATCGAAATTAAGTTTAATTTCTTTTCCATTAAAATTGGTTGAGAAGTTCTTGGGTAGACTACTAATCAATTTAGGTGCAATAGTATCTTTTTTTCCCCCAGTTATGATTCCTTTTTTTGCACAACTAAGTACCATAAATGATAGGAATAGAATAATATATTTAGAATAACCTTTTTGCATCAATTCTTTTTTTACACAGGCAAAATAACAATTATATTTAGAGGAAACGAAATGTTTTTATTTATAATTAACTAAAAATCATTATTGCGTCATTGCCATGCAGACAATGCTGACTTTTGCCCCTGGTATTTTTATTAATTCTCTACAGCAAGCTTCTAGTGTAGAGCCAGTTGTAATTACATCATCAATTAGTAAAAAGTGTTTATTATGATGACTTTCGTCAAAACTCACCCCAAAGACACTTTCAATAACCTCGCTTCTGCCTAAAAAAGTTTTTTTTGTTTGCGTTTTTGAATAGACATTTCGAACTAAAATGCTATCGTTGAACGGTATATTCAAATTTGTTGACAATGTTTTTCCAAAGGTTGTAATTTGATTGTAACCGCGTTCTTTTAAACGTTTTTTGTGCAGTGGTACTGGAATAATATAATCTATGCTTTTGATTTCTGTAATAGATTTTAGTTCTTCAGCATACCAATCACCAATTAGTTGTCCAATTTCTTGATGTCCTTTGTATTTCAATTTATGAATCATTTCTTGGACTATCCCTTTTTTATGAAAATAGAACATGGCGGCGGCAAATTCCAGGTCAATTCGTCCATAGAACTTATTGAATACTTCGTTATTTAAGGTTTTGTGATGATTGGTCAGCGGAATTTCATGTCGGCAGGAAGTACAAATTACTTTTTCATCCGATAATAAAATGGAATTGCAACCAGCACATGCTTTAGGGAAAAACAAATTAAGTACACTTTGAAACATCAAAAAACCTATTTAATTCCATAAAAATATAAAAATCAACGATTCGATGTAAATTTATATGAAATTTTAAATTCACTTTTCTATTTTTGCATCATTATGGCAAAACAAGAAGATATATTTAAAAATGTAGTTTCGCATGCAAAAGAATACGGATTTATTTTTCCGTCAAGCGAAATATACGATGGGTTAAGTGCGGTTTATGACTATGCACAAAATGGTGTTGAATTAAAGAAAAACATACGAGAATATTGGTGGAAAGCCATGGTGCAAATGCATGAAAATATTGTTGGACTAGATGCCGCTATTTTGATGCATCCAACAACATGGAAGGCTTCAGGTCACGTTGATGCTTTTAATGATCCTTTAATTGACAATAAAGATTCCAAAAAAAGATACAGAGCGGATGTTTTAATTGAGGATTATGCCGAAAAATTAAATCTAAAAGCAAAAAAAGAAATTGAAAAAGCGAAAACGCGCTTTGGAGCTGCTTTTAATGAGCAAGAATTCATTACAACTAATGCGAGAGTAGTCGACTATTTATCTAAAGAAAGAGAAATTCTGGAAAGGATGGGTCGTTCTTTAGGAAATGGCGATTTAGATGATGTTAAAGCATTAATTGAAGAATTAGAGATTGCTGATCCAGAAACGGGTTCTAGAAATTGGACTGATGTGAAGCAATTCAACTTGATGTTTGGAACAAAATTAGGAGCTTCTGCGGAAAATGCAATGGATTTATACCTTCGTCCAGAAACGGCTCAAGGAATTTTTGTGAATTTCTTAAATGTTCAAAAAACGGGTAGAATGAAAATTCCATTTGGAATTGCTCAAACCGGGAAAGCCTTCCGAAATGAGATTGTGGCAAGACAATTTATCTTTAGAATGCGTGAATTTGAACAAATGGAAATGCAATTTTTTGTTAAGCCAGGTGAAGAAATGAAATGGTATGACTATTGGAAAGAGGCGAGATTAAAATGGCATTTGTCGTTAGGATTAGGAAAAGAAAACTACCGTTTCCACGATCATGAAAAATTGGCTCATTATGCTAATGCTGCAGCTGATATTGAATTTAATTTCCCATTCGGATTTAAAGAATTAGAAGGAATTCACTCAAGAACAGACTTCGATTTAAAGGCACACGAACAATTTTCGGGTAAAAAATTACAATATTTTGATAACGACACCAATTCTAACTATGTTCCCTATGTTGTAGAAACTTCGGTAGGATTGGATAGGATGTTTTTATCTGTTTTCGCAACATCTTTACAAGAAGAAACGCTTGAAGATGGATCTACAAGAACAGTTTTACGGTTACCATCCGTTTTAGCACCAACCAAAGCTGCCGTTTTACCATTAGTCAAAAAAGATGGCCTTCCGGAAGTAGCTCAAAGTATCATTGATGATTTAAAATGGGATTTCAATGTGGCTTATGACGAAAAAGATGCAGTAGGAAGACGTTATAGACGTCAAGACGCACTTGGAACACCATTTTGTATTACAGTAGATCATCAAACGTTAGAGGACCAAACTGTAACTATTCGTCATCGAGATTCTATGAAACAGGATAGAGTTGCAATTTCTGATGTAAGGGGAATTATTAATGAAGAAGTTTCTATGAGAAATTGGTTGATGCGCACAGTATAAAATTAAAAACTCATAAAAAAGGGATTCTAAAACTTTAGAATCCCTTTTTTTATGTTTTATAGTTCCTCTTTAGGTAAATTAATTTCGCTCAGCAGAAAACCTTTTACTTTTTCCCATGTTTTTAGATTTAATGAATAGTATACATTATTTCCTTTTATTTTTCCATTGATTAATTTTACTCTTTTTAGCTCAGAAAGATGTTTGGATACTGTAGATTGTGCTAGTGGTAAAATAACCTTTATGTCTCCACAATTTGAAGTAGGAGAATCCATTAAAAACTGAATTATTTTCAATCTAGCTGGATTTCCCAAAGCTTTTAAAATGTCAGCCATTTCATTAATTTTAAAGGCAAAACCGAATGTTTTAGTAATCCCCATATCGCTATATATAATATTTACTGCGAAAGTAATAATTCCTTTTTGATTCACAACTTTTTTGTTATAAATAATAGGGATGCAAAATAGTATTGATGCTATTTTGTAAAAGTTATTCCATTTTCTAAATTTTCCTTTTAGTTTATAAGTGAAGTAATGAACCGGATGAACTTTTTAAATTAAAAATGGCACTTACTTTAATTTTTTAATACCATTATGAAGTGAATAAAATTTTATCCCATTGTTGATAACCTTGACGGATTAAGATATTTCCCAACTTATTCCATTTTATTTACAGATTCATTTTTTAAAATATTAATTTCATTTTTTAAGCAAGATATAAAATATATAATTTTTATAATTTTATGTATAAAATATTTAAAAACAGTTATTTGCAAATTATATTTTTTAGTTGTAAATAGCTATATGGTAATATATTACTTTATAATTGAGAATGATTAATTTATATTTAAAGTTACTTTTTAAATAGACTATGTTTTTTTAAAACCATCCTTGATAAATTGTTAAAAAACGATTATTTGTAATGTAAAGGATATCATTAAAATATATAAATTAGTGACATTGTAAAATGTGTGATTTTACAATAATTTTAATTATAATAGTCCCAAACTATCTCCTATTTTAACCTTGAGTTTGTGTGAACTCATTATCTAGTGCTTTACCCCAAAAGTAAGGCAATTGAAGAATTTTACATTTGTAATTATTGATGACAATCAAGACAATGCATTGAAAACTAAAGCCAAAGCTGAGAGTTTTCAAAACATGCATTTTTTGGCCATGTCTGAGAATTATGAAGATGGATTAGATGTTGTTTTAGAACACAACCCGGATATACTATTTTTAGAAATAGATCCTCAAAATAAAGAATCCAAACTTTCATTAGCACTTATCAACGAATTACACCGTTATTTGAGTGTTGTTCCTAAAATTTTTGTGACAACAAGTAATGATACGTTATGTTTAGAGGCTTTTAAATATGGGGTTTTTGATTATCTTATATCCCCTATAGAAAGTAAGGATTTACGAAAAAGCATTTTCCGTTTAGAAAAAGAGTTGGGAGTTATAAACACTACAAAATCTACAATTCCTGCTTCAAATGTAGTTTCTGTTGCTGCTAAACAAGAAAATTTTACTGAAAAAGAACCTGTTTTACCAGCAGAGGAGATTGTAGATGCTACTCTTCCAATAGAATCAGAAGAAGACATACAAGACATTGGGGAAGAAGCTGAAAACATAAGCGAAAGAAGGGAAGTAGCAACCTCTTTATTGCAAGAAGAACTAACTCCTGCTGAAGTTGTTCCAGAAAAAACGGAACCTGCATCAAAAAATGTTCTTAAAACAGAGGTGATCAAGGAAAAACCATTGATTATCTGTGTTAAATCGTATGGTGATTACCGTTATATTGATGCTAAAGACATTGCCTATTTGCAAGCTGATAACAATTCAACGGATATTCATTTGAATTCTGGTGAGATGATTACTGCTTTTAAAACACTTAAACATTTTGAAGGCGTGATGAGCTATCCATTTGTTAGAATTCACAACAG
>CAIWKX010000258.1 GCA_903913315.1 uncultured Bacteroidota bacterium
ATTCGCAGTTTGTGTCTCAAAAAGCCAAAGATGCTATTGTAGACCAATTTCGTGAAAGAAAAGGAGTTCGCCCTAGTGTGGATAAAGACTTCCCCGATTTAAGAATCAACATTCACATTGATAAAGACCAAGTCTCAGTGGCTTTAGATACTTCGGGGGCTTCGTTGCACCATAGAGGCTATAGAACGGCGACTAATATTGCACCAATCAACGAAGTTCTAGCAGCAGGAATGCTACTACTGGCAGGTTGGGAAGGCAAATCAGATTTTCTAGACCCAATGTGTGGTTCGGGAACTATTTTGATAGAAGCAGCCATGATTGCTTGTAATATTCCAGCCAACATCAACAGAAAAGAATTCGCATTCGAAAAATGGAATGATTGGGATAACGACTTGTTTGACCAAATCATTGATGCTTTATTGAAGCGCACCAGAGAATTTCATTACACCATTAAAGGCTATGATAAAGCACCAAGTGCGGTAAGCAAAGCGAAAGACAACGTAAAGAATGCCAACGTTGAAGACTACATTACTATAGAACAACAAAACTTCTTCGATACTAAAAAAGAAACGGAAGGCCCTCTTCAAATGGTATTCAATCCGCCTTATGGAGAACGTTTGGATATTGACTTGGAACGTTTTTACAGAGAAATGGGTGACACCATGAAACAAAATTATCCAGGAACGCATGCTTGGTTTATTACCGCTAATTTGGATGCTTTAAAATTCGTGGGATTAAAACCATCAAGAAAAATCAAATTGTTCAACGGAAGTTTAGAAGGAAGACTTGTCAAATACGAAATGTACGAAGGAAGTAAGAGAACTAAGTTTCAAAATAGGGAAGAGGAGTAGTTTGCAGTGTTCCCCCGATTGCTATCGGGGCCAGTGTTCAGTCATTATAGAGTACGATAAAATTAATACATTATGTCAAAAAGAACAAAATCATTCGTTTATAACCTTTTAAGTTTTGCCGCTTTCTTTTTACCACTTCAAGTGGCGGTGTCTTATTTCACCACCTTACACGGTATTTGGATTCCGATGGTAGCGTTTGTATTTGGTACCATCTTAGCACCAAAGTTTCAAGCTGTTCGAACTAAAAATGGCGAAAAGCTTTTTATGAAATGGCTTTTTGTAAAAGGGGTGAAGGAAATAGAATAATTCCTAATTCTTCTTTTTCTTCTTCTCGACTACCTTTTCTTTCGGCTTCAAAGTAGTTTTAAAGATGGGAACAAAATACGAAAGCGTATAATTGAATCCTGCACCAAAATTACCACCATAGGTTCTATTAAAACCTGGGATATAAAGATTATCGAAAGTATCTGGTCTTTTATTGGAGATTAAGTTATTCAAGCGGAAGCTAAAACCCGTATAAAGATTTTTGAATAATTCTACTTTAATCCCTGCGACTACTTCAATCCATTGCGCAGATAATCCATCATATTTTGTACCATCCTGAATGGTTGGTTTTGGGAAATAATTATTGGCATAATAAATAGAGTAGGAGTTCAGGGTTTGACTAAACGAACTCACACCATAGCGCAATCCCACATAAATCATATTGTTCATGCCGAACCAATTTTCATAGGTATTGTAGTCAAAACCGACCTTAAAGTAAGTTCCTTTGGTAGTAAAGTTCAAATTGACTTCTTGAACGGTTTTATTTTCATTACCAATCTCAGCCGCTAAATAATGTTTGCGGGTAAATTTAAAATCCCCAACAAGCTCCAATCCTTTATAGTTCTTATCATAGAACGAACGAACCAACTTATACCCATCAGCACCCACACGCAAACCATAACGTTCTGTCTTGGGTTTGACGCTGTCTTTTTTTACCGCAGTAGTATCCGCAGCTTTTGCTTTTTGCGCTTGTCCCGATAGAGCGACTAAAACCAATAGGATGCTAAAAGAATATTTGAACATGGATATCATTTTCGGTTTCTATATTAGGTTGCGCAATAAAAATACTTTTAATCCAATTATCACTATCCGGTGTCACAAGGTTTGCATTGGTATTGGTCAAATTAAATAAAGTTTTATAACCACAAGCCCGAGAGACATATACATTTTTAGTCGTGTAATCAAAAGTGATGATGTCAGTGTTTTCAACTCCAGCAGCTCCTGTATTGAATGTTAATTTATACGTAGTTACCGTTCCTGTTGGTTGCAACGGTAAGTATATTTTAGTATCATTGGTCAAATACCGATCCGTGTCATCTACTGGTAGCGAAGTATTGAAAACAATACCACTAGACATTCCATCTGCAATAGCAGATAAATTAGTCACGTTTTTTAAAGTCGGTGTGGAAATAGAATTATCATAAAATTGCACCACCAATCGAGGTGTCGTAGCGGTAGAAGTAGGATCGCAAATATCATCCTTCTCACAACCTGAGAAAGAGAAAGCAATAAGTAAAAACAAAAATATCTTTTTCATAATTTTTTAGTAATTAGTGATTAGTAAATAGTGATTAGCAAAGACTATTTACTAATCACTTTTCACTATTTACTTATCTCAGTTCCAAAAGTACAACATTTTCCACATGATGCGTTTGCGGAAACATATCCACTGGACGTACTCGTGTTACTTTGTATTTTTCGTCCATCAAAGCCAAATCTCTTGCTTGTGTAGCCGAGTTACAACTTACATATACAATTTTAGGAGCACCCGTTTTCAATACCATTTCGACTACATCTTTATGCATTCCGTCTCTTGGTGGATCGGTGATGATCACATCGGGTTTGCCATGCTGCGCAATAAAGTCGTCGTTGAAAACATTTTTCATATCACCAACATAAAACTCACAATTGGTGATTGCATTCCGTTTCGCATTTTCTTTAGCATCCACAATCGCTTCTGGAACAGCCTCTACACCGATGACCTTCTTCGCTTTTTTAGCAACGAATTGCGCAATAGTTCCGGTTCCGGTATATAAATCATACACCACTTCGTTGCCGGTTAATCCTGCAAAATCGCGTGTGATTTTGTACAACTCATACGCTTGGTCTGAATTTGTTTGGTAGAATGATTTAGCGTTGATGCTAAAATGCAATCCTTCCATTTCTTCTAGAATATAGTCTCTACCTTTATATAATTTAATGTCTTGGTCATACAGTGTATCGTTGGCTTTGCTGTTGATTACATATTGCAACGACGTGATTTGTGGAAATTGCGCATAGATATAATCCAACAACAACTCGCGATTGGCTTTGTCGTTTTCAAAGAATTGAATCAATACCATGATTTCGCCAGTAGAGGCGGTGCGAATCATTAACGTTCGCAACAACCCTTCGTGATTACGCGCATTGAAGAACGTCATCCCTTTTTCAGTTGCAAATTCTTTGATGGCATTTCTAATCGCATTCGATGGGTCTTCCTGCAAATGGCATTTTTCAATATCGAGAATCTTGTCCCACATTCTTGGGATGTGAAAACCTAAGGCAGGTCTTTTACTTAAAGTAGTATCTTCCGATTTGATTTCGGTTTCGCTCAACCAACGCGTGTCGGAAAAACCAAACTCCATTTTATTGCGGTAAAAGAATTGTTTTTCAGAACCTAATATGGGTTCAAAGGCAGGCAAATCAATTTTGCCAATGCGTTTTAGGTTATTAAAGACTTCGTTGTTTTTGTAAAAAAGCTGTTGTTCATACTTCATGTTTTGCCATTTGCAACCCCCACAAGCGCCAAAATGTTGGCACACAGGTTCGACTCGGTTTTCAGAATAGGAGTGAAAATGAATGGCTCTACCTTCATAGTACGATTTGCGTTTCTTTAAGGTTTGCACATCTACGACATCGCCAGGCACTACATTTGGTATGAATATTACTTGTCCTTCGGGTGCTTTAGCCACCGAAACACCTTTGGCACCGGCATCCAGCACGGTCACGTTTTCAAAAATAACTTTGTCTGTCTTCTTTTTTCCCATGAGGCAAAAATAAACTATTGAAATGTTTTTTAGATTGCGTTTAGGAAAAA
>CAIWKX010000259.1 GCA_903913315.1 uncultured Bacteroidota bacterium
AGCAATCCATTGACGTTCTCGTTGCTTCCTCTTTGCCAACTGCTAAAGGGATCGGCAAAGTATGTCTTGCTACCTAACGCCTCGTCGATGCGCGCATGCTCTGCAAATTCTTTTCCGTTGTCAAAAGTTATTGTCTTGACCCTTGCATTAATTGAGCGCAATTTCTTGATTACCGCATCCGCTACTTGCTTTGATGTCTTATGAGTGACTTTCATCAACCTAGCATACCCGCTCCTTCGCTCTACCAAGGTCACAATGGCCTGCTTGTGTCCTGCTCCAATCACTGTGTCCCCCTCCGAGTGTCCAACAGTCCTGCGGGTTTCAACATCTGGTGGACGCTCGCTGATAGGGCGTCTATTGATAATTTGACCTCTTCGCTCAACCCCATTGGCGTATCTCTTTTTTCTCTTCTTCTGGCATCTCAGACTCTTCCAAAGAGCCCCTCCAGTAGCTTTATCCGCATAGATATGCTGATAAAGCGTTTCATGGCTAATTGGCAGCTCTGCAGCGACCTGCTCGGGGCTGAGTTGCTCGCCAATCCGGTCAAAGGCGGCTTTAAGCACATGCGGCTCAATGCGCCTGGCATTACGACTAACTATGGAGCGCTCCTCAGCAAGTCGATCGGCTTGCTTGGATCGGTACCCGTGGCCCCCTTTTTTCCTTCAAATCTCTCTAGAAAAGGTGGACTTGCTCCGGCCAAGATTCGTGGCAATTTGGGTGCAATTCAATCCTTCTTTCATGAGGCTAAAAATCTGATATCGTTCGTTCTGGCTGAGGAGTTTATAGGTCATGGCAACTTAACGTTCGAGGTCAAGAAGCTATGAATACTAAATCATTCTCAGCCTCCTAACTTTTAGTCAACGTTGCACTTCGTCCTTGAATCCACTTAATTAATCATCAAACAATAAGTAAATTTTATAAAATGATAAAAAATGAAGCAACAATTGGATTGGCAATACCTTCATATTCCAGGCCACGAGAATTACGTTACTTATTACAAACTATAAAAGATCTACGTCCGTTACCAGATGAAATTTTAATCGTAGATGATCATTCACCTAATTATTGTGAAATTGAAAAAGTAGTTGAAGAATTTAATAATTTTTTTCCAAAAGATGGATTGAAGATACGATCCTACAGGAATGAGAAAAATCTTGGTTATGACGGAAATATACGGAGATTAATTGAATTAGTTTCATCTGACTATTTGGTTCTATGTGGAAATGACGATGCATTTTTAAGTGATGCAATTCGCAATATAAAATCATACATACTAAAAAATCCAGAAGTTAAATTTATATCAAGAACATTTTTGAAATTTAGAAGTAATCTTGATACTAAATTAGGGATCACAAGATTAGCGGATTCGGATCATACATTCACTTTGAAAAATTCAAAACCTAGACTTGCATTCAAACTATGCGGATTCGTTAGCGGTTTGGTTATCTCTAGTAAATGGGCTAAGGATTTAAATACCGAAGTATATGATGGAACACTCTATTATCAATTTTACTTAGCTTCGATAGCATTTCATGAGAGTGGAATTGGTTACATAAGTAATTGCATAGTCGGAAGTAGAGTTGGGAATAAGCCTTTGTTTGGTAATTCCGTTATTGAGAAGGATGTGCACATCCCCGGATCTTACTCTCCAAGGGGTCGTGCCCATATGTGGGGCGGTATACTTCGTATATCAAATGATATCTCAATTAAATATTCTAATTTTAAGTATAAAGACGATATCAAAGTTGAGTTACAAGGACGTCAGTCAATCCACATATTTGAAATGATGGCCTCAAGAAGTAGACTCGAGAATTTAATGCTTTTCAATGAACTACGGAAATTGAATTTGATATATTCTGTTATGCCTTGGTTTTTGTTAATTAATAAAATTTTTCTCGGTCGATATGCTTTGCAATTTTATAAATTTATGAGGTTTTTGCAGTTTAGAATGCAAAATATTTAGTAGATGAATTTCATAACGCGTAAGTATTCATTAAAAGATATTATCGTCAGTATCTTTTTCTTGATTCTTTTATTTGCTATTTTTTACTCTAGTTACAGATATCCGTTGCAAATAAGCTCAAGTGGTACTAGCCCAACATATGGAGATACACCTTTTGTATTGCAATTTTTAAAGTATCCTTTATTAATCCTATTTGCTTTTATTAATATTTTATTAAATAAAAGCATTTATGATATTCACAATAAAGACATAAAGTTAATGCTGGTAATATTGGTTGGCTATCCATTATATAAATTTATAAAGTCAACAGACTTTAATCATTTAAATTTTTCGGCTACTTTTATTATTGCTTATTTATGTATTTGTTCTTTTAAGGTAGTTGAAGCTAGAAGCATTGATAAATGTATTAACTTTATATTTCTTGTTGGCAGTGTTGTTAACATAGTACAAATAATATTATTTCTTTCTATAAATCGGTTGCCTGCACTTGCATATTACGGTAGTTTTTCGGTTCGTTTTGGTAGTTTTTTAGACGATCCTAATGGATTCGCTGCAATTTGTTTTTTGTTTATTGGGTATTATTTTAAAAGAAATAAATTTAAAGCGTCTTCATTCCAATTATATTTATCAATATTTTGGCTGTTAATTACTCAGTCATTCACTGCGTACATTTTTGGTGTTTTATTATTCGTGTCTTTGCATTATAAAAATAAATTAATCTGGTCTTGTCTAATTGCCTGCTTAACTTTTTTAGTTGTTTATTTCGATCCGAGTAATCTTCCAGCACTTATTGATATTTATCAAAGCAAAAAATCTAGTATGACTGATCATATAATGATTTTTAATACTTTTGAAGATTTTACTTATCAAGACTATTTAATAGGAAGTGCTGGGTATGTTTTTTCAGAGCAATGGTGGATGCAGGCATTGTTAAGTTACGGAATCTTTTGGATGTTATTGTGCTTTTTCTTTAATGCCTACGCAATACTTAAGTCTCTATCTAAATATAAGCAAGTTATTAAAAATTGTGACTCTCCAATTCTTTTTGGGTTCACGATATTTTTCACATATATATTATTTGGATCATTTAATTTACCCTTTCTAACTATATTTCCAGTAAATTTCATCTATTTTATATTTTTTTTACTAATAATAGAGAATAAAATTAAATTTTGATTGGTAATTAAATGAAGATACTTTTTGTAAAGTTTGGGGCAATTGGTGATATTGTTCAATCGGCAGTAGCAATGAAGCATTATAAGGAGTGTTCTTCATCTACTAGAGTTACTTGGTTGGTATCTTCTCAGTTCGTAGATTTTACAAAATCTCTCGAAGTTGCAGATGATTATTTGAGTTTTCCATTCCATGAGTTGTTAGGTAAAAGAAGTTTGATATTTAAAATCTTGCTCATTTTAAAATTTAATTTTTATAACTTTAAAAAATTAATATCTTTCGATGAAATATATATTCCATACTATGATTTTAGATATAAATTTATAATATTTAGTTGTTTTCTTTGTGGTAAAACTATTTTGAATTTTTCTAAAAATAGAAAATTATTGCGAAATAGAGTATTTGAAATTTTACAATTATTAAGGGTTTCAGACGGTAAAGTAAATATTAACTTGCTTACATCAAAATTGGGTGAAAGGATTTTGCGAAAAACTGTGAATTTTGACGTTTCGTATGAAAACATACTTTCAAATTTTGAATATATAGTTCTAGCCCCTGGCGGCGCAAAAAATTTATTACGGGATGATTTTTTGCGGCGTTGGCCCCTAGACAATTACATTGCCATCATAAAATATTTAGTTGCTAAAAATTTGAAAGTTGTTATTTTGGGTGGTGTCGATGACCAGTGGATATTAGATCATATTCCTTTGGATATGTGTTTAAATTTAATTGGCAAGACATCTTTGATCGATACCTTACATATAATGGACAAATCCAAACTGGTCATTACTCACGACAGTGGTCCTATTCATCTTGCTTCACTCACTAGAGCCCCTCTTATTGGAATGTTTGGTCCGACATCACCTAACTCAGTAGTTCCACTTGGGCGTCCAAATTCTATTTTTCTCTCTCTTGGTAATAAAGTGCCTTGTTCACCGTGTTATGATGGTCATTCGTATGCTGACTGTGACACCCCACTTTGCATGAATTTAATAACAGTTCAAAGTGTTTTAGATTCGATTGACAGCTTGTTGTTCAATATTTAACTCTTTTTTGTATAAATTTATATCAAAGAAAATTTAAAGTTAATTAAAATTCACTGCCAGGAATTTTTTTGATTATGAAAGTTGCTTTAGTACATTATTGGTGGTTAACTAATCGTGGTGGAGAAGCTGTAGTTGCTGCCATATTGAAAATTTTTCCTGATGCTGACTTGTATCTTCATGTTTCAGATGACAAATTGATTCGACAAACTCTTGGAAATAACTTTACTGGTAACATTTATAATACCAAGATATCAAAATTGTTTAATGCTAAAAAATATTATCAAAAATACTTACCCTTGATGCCTATTGCATTAGAGCAGTTGGATTTAATGTCATACGACTTAGTTATAAGTAGTGAATCTGGTCCGGCTAAAGGTGTTATAACTAGGCCAGATGCCATTCACATTTGTTATTGTCATTCGCCCATGCGTTATATTTGGGATATGTATTTCATTTATTTGAGCCAAGCTGGCCTTTTTGTTAAACTTCTTTTTCCTTTTATATCGCATTGGATGAGAGTTTGGGATAGAGTCTCAGCTGATCGAGTTGATTTTTTTATTGCTAATTCAAAATTCGTATCAACCCGTATAAATAAATTTTATCGTCGAGAATCAGAAGTGATTTTTCCACCTGTCAGCACTGATTTATTTGAATATACTAGACCTAGAGAAGATTATTACTTATATCTTGGACAGCTCGTTACCTATAAATCTGTTGATATGGCTGTAAAAGCTTTTAACAAGTTAAATCTCCCATTTTTGATTATTGGTGAAGGTGAAATGACTGATAAATTGAAGTCTCTTGCAAAAACAAATGTGAAGTTTCTTGGTCGTCAACCATTTAATGTTGTTAAATACCATCTAGAACGTTGCAAAGCGTTAATTTTTCCTGGTATCGAGGATTTCGGAATTGTTCCAGTAGAGGCTATGGCTTCCGGCGCGCCTGTAATTGCTTATGGTTATGGGGGGGTGTTGGAAACTGTAATTCATCGGGTAACAGGTATTTTATATAAAAATAATAGTGAGTCCGATTTGATGGATGCGGTTATGTTGCTTGAGAATTCTGAAGTCCGATTTGATTCTAAAGTATTGCATGAACATGCATTAAATTTTGACAAAAAAGTTTTTTCTGCGAAGTTTAGAGCATTTGTTCAAAATAAGATTATTCAAAAAGATGTTTCTTTTTCTGTTGATTTATAACCCTAAAATTTCTTTTTATCTATGCAGAGCGTTGTGATATTCGGAGGGTGCGGATTTATTGGTTCCTTTGTGGCTAAATATTTTTTAGAAAATTTTTTATTCGATAAGATTATATTGATTGACATCGAACCTATATCTATTAAAGATAGTTTTTTCCGGAGAAAATTGATTGAGTCTGATTCTAGGATAGAGTTTATTTGTGCTGATGTTCGACAAAATCTAAAAAAAATCACCTATTTAGAAAATATAGCTTTGATTTTGAATTTGGCGGCAATTCATCGTGAGCCCGGTCACGATGCAAGAGAGTATTTTGAAACTAATACGCTTGGAGCTGAGAACGTCTGTGAGTTTGCTGAATTTGTAGGATGTAACAATATAATTTTTACTAGCTCGATTTCCCCCTACGGTGTAAGTGAGGAAATTAAGGATGAGGGAACATTACCTGTACCTATTACTGCTTATGGTAGCTCTAAATTAATTGCTGAGAAAATCCATCAAATCTGGCAGGCTAAGGATAAAAATAACCGTCGATTAGTAATTGCCCGTCCTGGAGTTGTTTTTGGACCGGGTGAAGGTGGAAATGTAAGTAGACTCATTAAGGCAGTGCTTCATAGATATTTCTGCTTCACCGGTAACCAAGACACTCGTAAGGCTGGTATTTATGTGAAAGAGCTTTGTAATGCTATGTGGTGGGCTTTTAAGCGCCAAGAGATTACGGGTGACAAGGTAGCCCTTTTTAATTTATCTATGAACCCAGGGCCTTCCATCGCTGAATATGTAAATGTAGTTTGTAAAGTTGCAAACGTCAATAGAATTGTGCCAAGTATTCCATATGGGTTTTTGTTATCTTCTGCACACTGCATAGATTTTCTTGCTAAGTTTTTAGGAATCAAGCATCCGTTTAGTCCGATTCGTATCCGTAAACTTGTGCAATCAAATAACATTCTTCCAACCTATTTGTTGGAGAATGATTATGAATTTTTGTATACACTTGAAAGTGCCTTTTCTGATTGGAAAGATTCCTGTCCTGAAGAATGGCATTAGTATTGTTTACTTTACTCCAAAAATGAATGAACTAATAGAGCCTAAGGAAGCGTTTCCTTATAAACCGCCAACTAAAGAAATACTTTCAAAGTATCCTCATATCTTTGAAATAAAAGAAGCACTACCCCCAAGATTTTTTAAAGTTGTATTTGACAAAGTATTCGCATTATTGTTCCTAGTAATATCGATTCCAATTTTATTCTTCCTAAAATGTGCGTATTTGATTGAGGGATGTATCTTACCTGAGAACAAGGGAGATATGTTCTTTTACTATAATGGAGTAAGCGCAGGAAAAATTATTCGCAAATACAAAATTCGATTAATTAAAAATAAATACATTGATTCCGAAGGAGCTAAGCGTCATGACTGGAAAGCTTTCTCTGCTGAATGGACACCTGAAAGCAGAACCTATGTAGGTCAATTTGTTAAAAAGTTCTATCTTGATGAGTTACCTCAGTTTTACAGCGTTTTGATAGGCGATATGAGCATAGTAGGTCCAAGACCGCTTTCTATTCTTCATTATGAACGTGATAAGGAGCAAGGAAACGTTACACGTTTTCTGCTTCGTGGTGGGTTACTTGGACTTGGGCACATCAATAAGGGCACTTCTGAAATGGGTAATCCAATTTACGAATATGAGTATGTAGATCAATATTTAAAGCTCACGTCTTGGAGATTATTGATGCTCGACCTTTGGATTATTTGGAAGGGGGTTCTGGTGATAATTAAAGGGGGAGGCTATTAATGTATCCTTATCCTTCAATAGACTTTAGCACTCAATCGATCATGCTACCTACGATTTGACGTACAAAATGATAAAAAGGCAAGTCTCATTTAAGGACACAAGTGTCGTTCGACTTAAAGGTCAACTGGAGCCTTATTTACTGGATTGTTTGCAGTTAAATTTGAAAGACGCTATTCCATTGAGCTAGCCATGGCAGTTGATGAATTCTTGAAAAATCTTAGAAAAATTTCTACTCACGAAGCAGTAGTCTATGTTAGAAACTCAGCGTCAAGCCGTAAACTCACCCTAAAGGTAGACATGTAGATAATAGAGACTTCGGCCCTTTTAAGGAAGAGCAAATGAAGAAGTCTAAATTTACCGAGAGTCAGATAGTCGCCATATTGGCAGAGGGAGAAGCCGGAATGCCGGTCGCCG
>CAIWKX010000260.1 GCA_903913315.1 uncultured Bacteroidota bacterium
GGCACAATTAGCAACTATTAAAACTGCAATTAATTCTGCTACTGATGTACCTAGTTTAAAAACTGCTATTGCGGTTACTTGGACACCAGATCCTGATTCAGTTGCTAGACAAGGATCTTAATTATGTCTGAACAAGGTTATACGCCATTAAAACTTTCATTTGCGAACATGAGCTTTACGCCAGATGTTCCAAGTAATGCGCTTGCTCCTAATGAATTTAACAATGGGTATAACGTAGAAGCAGACGTTAGAGGATTAAAGAAGGTTGATGGGGAGCAATCTGTATTAACTGCTATTCCAGGTAATATTATTTACATGGAAGCAGGATTTAGATTAAACAACACATGGTCTTTTATTGTTGCTACATCCGATGGTGTATGGAGATTAGTTAATCAATCTGGCATTAGCGTTATAACTCCTAGTTCACCTTATGTTGGATCAGGGTATGCTTCTAATCCACAAATTACTGGATCATGGGTAGGTCAAGTATTCTTTATAAATGACGGAATTAACCCTCCCATGTATTTATATCCTAATGCTACACAAATATATTTATACGGTAGTGCACCTGATAATTATGTTTGGAATTATGAATCTACTATTGGAGTTTCTAGTGTTACCGCAGGATTTGTAAGGCAATATTCAGCTCCTAACATTGGCAATATATTGATTGCAGGAAACTTGACAAAGACTGCATCAAGTATTGTGACTAACTATCCAACTACTGTTAGATGGAGTCAATCTTTTGCCAATACTGGAGTTCCTTCTACATGGGCTCCAACGCTTACTAACACAGCTAACGAATTAGAAGTTCCAGTTAGAGGCCCATTAATCGATGGGTTTTCACTAGGAGCTAGTTTTTACGTTTGTAGCTACTGGGATACAGTTATATTTAACCCTATTGCTTATCAGTCGTATAACGCACCTGTATTTGCTATATCCTTGTTTAAAAAGGGTAGGGGTTTACTTAATCAAAACTGTTGGGATAACGCAGATGATGTTGTCTACGGTTTAGATGCAAGGGATATTTGGGCATTTGACGGTACAAACTTTGTATCCCTGGCTAACCAAAAGTTAAAGAATTATTTCTACAACAATTTAAATCCTAGCTATATAAATCGTGTTCATTTGGTAAACAATACTAAAAAGAACCAAATTGAGATTTACTATCCAGATTTAACATCTACTGGCTACTGCAATAAGATGTTGTCTTATAGATACGATTTAAGGATTTGGAATCCTCCTAAAACCATTAACAATTCTGCTATGGCAGTTGAAGCTCCTGTATATAGCGGTGGATCGTTCAATCTAGCTTCTAGATGTACCGTATACGCTCCTAATACAGGCGCAGGAGGCTTGCAATTGGTTCAGACTGGCATTGGTACATCTTTCTCTGGAAACGCCATACCAACCCTTTTTGAAAGAGATAACCTAACCTTACTTGATGGCGAAGGAAATCCTGTGCCTTTTACACACAGGGTATATGTGCATATGCTATTTCCTGAGATATCAACAACAACTGCATCAAACAATCCTGTGATCAGTATTACTGTTGGAGGTGCTAATTCAACTGCTCAAACCCCTGTATTTGGTGATCCAGAACAAGTTGCCATAGTGACAGACAATCCTTGGGTAATAACAACTCAAAATGACGTAAGGACTGTTGCTCTAAAGATTGCCACTAATGATGCAATAAACACATGGAATATGACTGCTTTGACCGCTCTATCCACTATTGTTGAGGATCAGTTCTAATGTCTTATTTTGTCACTTCAGGTTCTTCAGATGATCAAATTGCTTCTGCAATTAATTATCTTTTGGCTAACCTTGGTAATAATTATGTTGCAAATACAAGCACAGGAAAGATAACTCAACCTACGACTGCAATATCTGCAACAAATATTGGTACAGGTCAAACTACTGCATATTTGTATCGATATTTAAATGTTGCTTTTGCTAGTGACAGTATTGGAACTAATTTTTCATCTACTCCAATTGCAGGTACATCTACATATTATGGATTAAGAAATAGCCCTTTAAGTACTTATGACACTAATCCTACTGATTATGTTTGGTATCAAGTAGCGGGTGGGTTTCCTACTGGCACAAATCTTTGGTATCAAACATTAGGTGGTTTACAAATTAATCTTATTGTTTATACTTCTGCGCCTTCTACACCTTATCAAATAGTACCAAATGGCGTAACTATTGATTTAACAATTGTATCAACTGCTACAAATTTACAAGCAAGATCTGGGTTTACTGTTTATACAGGCACTTTAGGTAGTTCACCTGCTACTTATACAACCACAGGAAATTCTACTTTTCCTCCAACAGGAACTTGGGGTGGAACAGAAGTCTGGTCTGCCAATCCTTCTACCTATACCGCAGGTCAAAACCTATGGGAAATAGATGGA
>CAIWKX010000261.1 GCA_903913315.1 uncultured Bacteroidota bacterium
AATGGCATTTGAAACAGCTGCTCTAACTTTTAATTGATTTCTGATAATTCCTGCATCTAAAAGCAATTCTTGAATTTTTTCTTCTGTATAATTTGCTACAATTTTATAATCAAAATTGGCAAAAGCCCTTCTAAAGTTTTCTCTTTTGGCTAAAACCATATACCAACTCAAACCGGCTTGAAATGTTTCTAATAGTAAGAACTCAAATAACATTTGATCATCATAAATAGGTTTCCCCCATTCATTATCATGATAATTTCTATATAAATCATCTTTTTCGCACCAAGCGCAACGGTTTTTATTTTCCATGTATGTATTTTTCAATAAGTGAATGTCCTAAATAAATTAAAGGTGTCAAAACAATAGCAATAATCATTTTTACAAAATAGCCTGTAATTGCTGACGCAAGAAAAATTTCAGTAGTCATTTTTCCAGTCAACCAAAAAGCAATACCCAAAACAATAAAACTGTCAAACAATTGTGATATAACCGTGGAACCCGTACTTCGCAACCAAATCATTTTATCTCCAGTTTTATTTTTTACAAAATGAAATATGGAAACATCAATCAATTGTGATACCATAAAAGCGGTAATACTCCCCACAATAATCCACATGCTTTGTCCAAAAACAGCATTAAATTGGTCGTCAGTAACTAATTTGTCGCCATGCATAGCTGGAATTCGCATAGCTATAAATAAAATTACAAATGTATATGCAATCAAACTTGCCGTTATTAAGGATAATTTACGTACCCCTTTTTCTCCAAAATATTCGTTGATTAAATCAGTACTAACGAATACTATGGGCCAAGGCAAAATCCCAACACTCATTGGAACTCCAAATACAGTGATTAACTTCCCTCCTATTAACTCAGCTACAACAGCATTAGTGATAAAAATTCCCGCAAGAATTACGTATACGATATCTTTTTTATTTTGAAACATTTACTCTATATTTTACCTAATTTTCAAAGATATTCATTTTTTTTAATTTGTTCTCGTTTGAGATATTCAACAAAAGTTAAACTTTGAAAACTTAAAACTGAAACCTTCAACTCACAACTTTTACTTATATTTGCTATCAAATGAAAACTTTTATGAAAAACATAATTACATCTATTTTGATAGGTTCAACAGTACTTACGATGAATGCACAAAATATCAAAGACAATCCACTTTTAAAAGATTGGACTGGGAACTATGGTGGTGTTCCCGCTTTTAATGAATATAAAGTTTCTGATTTCAAACCTGCCTTAGAGTTTGCAATGCAGGAAAAATTGAATGAAGTAAATGCAATTGCCAACAATCCAAAACCTGCTACATTTCAAAATACTATTGCTGCATTAGAAAAAGCAGGTAGAAAACTATCTAGAATCTATGCAGTATACGGAATTTATAGTTCCAACATGAGTAGCCCAGAATTTGAGCCCGTAGAAGCAGAAATGGAACCAAAATTGGCGGAGGTTGCTGATAAAATAACACAAAACACAAAACTTTTTCAAAGAATTGAAGCAGTATACAAGTCAAAAGACAAATCTAAATTAACTAAAGAACAACAACGTCTAATTAAAGTTGTTTATGACAATTATGTTTATGCTGGAGCAAAATTAGATGCAAAGGCAAAGGCAAAAGTGAGTGAATTGAATCAACAATTAGCCGGATTATATACCAAATTCAGTCAAAATTTACTTTCCGAAGAGAATAATCAATTTGTAGAATTGAAAAATGAAAGTGATTTTGCTGGCTTAACCCCTGAAATGAAAAATGCATGTATAGCCAATGCTAAAGAACATAAACTTTCTAGTCTTGGTTCTGTGGCAAATACACGTTCATCTGTAGAACCATTTCTTACGTATTCAAGTAATAGAGAATTGAGAGAAAAAGTGTGGCAAATGTTTGTGAATCGCGGCGATAATGGGAATGCACAAGACAATAATGCGATAATTACTCAAATTCTTAAACTTCGTGCCAATAGAGCCAAACTAATGGGATTTGCTTCTCATGCGCATTGGAAATTATCTAATACCATGGCAAAAGACCCTGCTAATGCCATGAAACTAATGATGGATATTTGGAAACCCGCCGTAGCTCAAGTAAAAATTGAAGTGGCAGATATGCAAAAAATTGTGGATACAGAGGGAGGAAACTTCAAAATCCAACCATGGGATTACCGTTATTATGCCGAAAAAGTAAGAAAAGAAAAATACGACCTTGACCAAAATGAAGTAAAACAATACCTTCAATTAGACAAACTTCGTGAAGGAATGTTTTGGGTAGCGGGTGAATTATTCGACCTTAAATTTGTTCAAGTAAATGATGTTCCCGTTTACCAACAAGACGTTACGGTGTATCAAGTTTTGAATAAAACTACAGGTAAAAACGTTGGCCTTTGGTATTTTGATCCTTATGCAAGAAAAGGAAAACGTTCAGGTGCTTGGATGAACGAATACAGAACTCAAGAACGCTTTGATGGAGATGTTCCTACTATTGTTTCTAATAATGCAAATTTTATAAAAGGAGCTCCAGGAGAACCTGTTTTAATTTCTTGGGACGATGCGAGCACCCTTTTCCATGAATTTGGGCATGCCCTTCACGGATTATGTTCTAATGTAAACTATCCAACGATAGCTGGGACTAATGTTGCGAGAGATTATGTTGAATTTCCATCACAATTATTAGAACATTGGCTATCTACACCAGAAGTATTAAAAACTTATGCGCTGAATTATAAAACCAATCAA
>CAIWKX010000262.1 GCA_903913315.1 uncultured Bacteroidota bacterium
ATATCCCTTATAAATAGCTCAACTTATTCTTACATCAAAGCAATCTTAGTAACACCTACTAATCGCAGTATACTCATTTCAAAAACCAATACAACTTTCACCATTGATGCTTTATCCATACACTATCCATGCTTTATCCATACTTTATCTATGGAGTTGACTCGTCATTATATATAGCAATAGCGACATTACACTATGAAAAATAAATAACGATTATAACGCTATTTTTTTCTTCATTTCTTCTACAATATTGTAAGCAGCAGGACATATGGTCATATTTTTTAACGTTAAATCGGTAATTTGATTGAATTTTTTTCTGTCTGTATGCGGAAATTCACGACAAGCCTTTGGACGGACGTCATAAATAAAACAAGTATTATCTGAATCTAGAAAATTACAAGGAAGATTTTGCAAAACATAATCATTATCTTCATCTATTCTCAGATTTTGTTCAATAAATTGTTGTGGTTTTTGTTTCAAATGTTTGGCTATCCTTTCAATATCAGCCAATGTAAACAGAGGCCCCGTAGTTTTACAACAATTAGCACATGCTAAACAATTGGTTTTTTTAAATTCATTGTAGTGCAAATCTTGCATGACATAATCTAAATTCTTGGGCGTTTTTTTTTTGAGCTTATCGAAATACTTTTTGTTTTCGTTATGCTTATCTTTGGCAAGTTTTCCGAGTTCGTTTAATGGTGGTTTCAAATGTAAAGTTTCGAATTGAGCCACAAAGTTAAACAACTTGAAATTTTAAACCTGAAACTTTACAAAAATGTTAGATTTATTTGGAAAAGCCATACTCGATTTTCAAACCAACAATTCACCTGAAGACCTAACCACAGAAACCAATATCTCTGAATCAGATGAAATGAGTGTTGCTTATCTTTTTAGAAGTTATAAAGAAATGCCTGAACTAGAGCAAAAAGCATTACAACTTACTAAAGGTAAAGTTTTAGACGTAGGTTGTGGCGCAGGTAGTCATAGTTTATATCTTCAAAACGAAAGAAATCTTGAGGTTATTGCTATTGATATTTCTGAGAAAGCAATAAAAGCCTGTGCACTTCGGGGCATAAAAAATACTCGTATTCAAAATTTATTAGCTGTTGAAGACGAAACTTTTGATACTATTTTACTCTTAATGAATGGCACGGGTATCTTTGAAACACTTTCTGAAACATCAAAATATTTACAGAAGTTAAAAAAATTACTTTCTCCAACTGGGCAAATTTTGATTGATTCTTCTGATATCATCTATATGTTTGACGAAGAAGAAGATGGCTCCAAATGGGTTCCTGCAGAGAACTATTATGGAGAATTGATGTTTACACTTTCCTATAAAAATGAAACTGAAAAACCTTTTCCATGGTTGTATTTAGATTATAACACTTTGCAAAATGCAGCTCATGCTAATGGATTGAAATGTGAATTGATTTCAGATGGCAACCATTTTGATTATTTGGCAAGATTATTTTTATAATTCATCCTCAGAAGTTACAATCATCTTTCCAAAAAATGATTTTCCCTTCCATAAGAATTAGAATTCGCTTAAACTAGTATCAAATTAGTAGTTTTGATAATTGCGTTAATTGCTTTGTACAATAGATCTAAATCTTCTTGTGAGTTATATACATTCATGGAATAACGCATATAAATTGCTCCATTTAAAGGCATAATCGGAATTTGAATCTTGTATTTTGAGTACAATAAATCTTTTAAATCTAATGATGAATTTGTTTTTAATGGAATACTTGCCATTTGTCCTAAAAACTCATCATTAATTGGACAAATTGGCTGAGTACCTACTAAATCACAGAAACGTTGGTAATTGCTTTGCACTAATTTTCTACTAGCAACCGATTTTTCTTTCCAATTATTTTCTTCTAAAAATGCAATTACTTTTGGTGTACACAAATAAGAAGAATGGTCATTCGTACCTTGATACTCGTGATAATCCAAAAACTGACTCTCAGTCGGCGCCAGACTTTCATACCCCCAACTCACCACTAAAGGATCTATACTAGCTTGCCATTCTTTTTTAACATATAAAAACGAACTTCCTTTGGGAGCCAACATCCATTTGTGAAGAGTCCCTGTATAAAAATCGGGATTCAATTCGGAAATATTTAAATCAATATGCCCAGGAACATGAGCACCATCCACAATTGTAATCAATCCGAGTTGGTTAGCTTTGTCACATATTTCTTTCACTGGAAAAATCAATGCGGTTGCACTGGAAATTTGATTTAAGAATACCACTTTAGTTTTTGAAGTATAGCCTTTCCAAAATTCTTCGATTAGTTGCGCTTTGGAAACAATAGGTAATGAAATTTCCTGACGTTTATATTTCACTCCTGACCTTTTACAATAAAAACTCCAAGTTCTGTCCATGGCACCATATTCATGGTTAGTGGTGAGGATTTCATCGTCAGGCTGAAGATTCAAACTTCGCATTATTGTATTGACAGCAAAAGTCGGATTGGGTGTAAAAAAGAAATCCTCAGCATCACAACCTATAAATTTGGCTAGTGGTTTTTTAGCTTCTTTTAAATAAATAGGCAATTTCTTTTGAATAAAATTAACCGGCTCCTTTTCTAATTCCAGTTGCAAACGCTGGTATTCTTCAAAAATTGGTTTTGGACAGGCACCAAAGGAACCGTGATTTAAAAATGTGATTGTTTCGTCTAGAAGGAATTGTGATTTCATTGTGCCGATTATTTTACAAAAATAAAAAATCCCAAACAATGTTGGGATTTAATTTGTATGCTTACAACTATTTATTGCATGTATTTCATAACCAAAGCTTGAATATCACCTTGCAATCCTTTCATTGCCTCTTGTGATTTACTGGCAATTACTTCCGCTTTATCCCCCATTTTTTTTCCCACAGGACTTTCGTAAAAAGCAAGCATTGCTTTAATATCTTCTTTGGAATATTCTTCCATATATACTTTCGCAGTTGACTCATATACTTTTGGTAACAAAGCATCAAATTCTACTAAGAAAGCAGCTTGTTTTTCTTCTGGAATCATTGCTAGGATTTGTTTTTTTGCAGAAGCCATTTGACCTGCTGCACCACTTCTTTCAATTACTTTCATCACGTCTTTTTTGAAGGCCTCGTCAACTGCTTGAGAGAATCCAAATTGTGCTACTAATAAAAATGTGAAGGTTAAAATAAGTTTTTTCATTTTTGAAGTTTTAAATTTTTTATAAATATATTGTTTTGTGTTAATTTACCAAAATTAATCTGAATTATTTTG
>CAIWKX010000263.1 GCA_903913315.1 uncultured Bacteroidota bacterium
AAAGAAGTATTGTTGCGACAAATTTCTAGAGAAACCATGCAGGTGGTGACTATCGAATAATTTCTTTTAGGGTAGCGCATCTTATTTACTAATTTTTTTATACCTCTCTATTAAAGTGACTTTTTTCAGATGGTCTGGGGTATAAAACATGGGTATGAAAAAAGATTAGAACGGAAAGAACATACGAAAGCCAAATCGGATTGACTTAAGGGTCTAAATTCTTCAAAAAGAACGTATTAAATTTAAAGATAATCGTTTCGGGATGCGCCCCAAGACTTTGGGGGTCCACCCCGAGGCATTCGGGGTTCGCCCCAAGACCTTCGGGGTCCATCCCAAGACTTTCGGGGTCCATCCCAAGACCTTCGGGGTCCATCCCAAGACCTTCGGGGTCCATCCCGAGGCATTGGGGGTCCATCCCAAGACCTTCGGGGTCCATCCCGAGGCATTGGGGGTCCACCCCAAGACTTCTGGTAGTATTACCCTAACTTCCGGTAGTGATACCCTAGCTTTCGGTAGTCATACCTTAACCTTAGGTATTGATACCCTAACTTCTGATAGTCATACCCTAGCTTTTGGTAGTCATACCTTAACCTTAGGTATTGATACCCTAACTTCTGGTAGTGATACCCTAGCTTTTGGTAGTCATACCTTAACCTTAGGTATTGATACCAAGACTTCCGGTAGTGATACCCTAACTTTCGGTAGTCATACCCAGCCCTCCGGGATTGATACCGAAGTGTACGGGATGCGTCGTCAGACATTAAGTAACCATAGCCATAATTGGAATAGCAATAAACTATACTGCTGATAACTTTGAAATGTATCGTGTTGAGCTACTTTTCTCTCCTTCAAGTGAAGTGCCTTTGCATTTCTTCGGTCAAAACACGAGGTGTCTCCTTGGGGTTTGTAGAAATTTGAAGTGAAATATTTAGCCCACTTTTTTAGGCGAAGTATCTACTGAAGATAAGCAAAATGGGTAGCAATAACTAAAAAATATAAAAATAATAAGTCCAGTATTTAGGCATAAGAGATTTGAGGGTAGTACGAGCAGAGGCCTAAGTTAGAGATTGTATTTTGCAAAAGACGTCAATCTATTAGCCCCGATGGAGCGGTTAGCTCTGGAACGAAGTGGAAGACTAGAAGCGAGAGCGGGAATTGCCTTTGTTGAAAATACCCAAGCCCTTCGCTTCAAATAATGTTTAAGAATTGAATCTTGCGGTATTTTTTAGTTTTTTAAGGCATCTAATCTCAGAAAACATACTACTTTTGACATTTATGAGTTATTGTATATATGTTGAAAAATAGTTTTTTATGGATGTTGCTGTTCTGCTTTTCGGGCATTTTTGCTCAAGAAATCGAAACGCCATACAAAAGCAAAAAAATTCCATTTTCTAAAGATACTATTGCCATTGATAATGTTAGTATCAATCAATCATTTTTTAAAGTCCTCGACAAACAAGGGAGTGTTATTGATACTTCCTTTTATAAAATGAATTTCAAAAAAGCAAAATTGATTTTTAAAAACAATTATGTTACGAAGGATTCCATCACCATTCGATATTTAAAATTCCCGGAATTTCTCACTAAAACCTATACTATTTATGATGATGCAAGAGTAGTTCCAAATGAAGCGGGAAATTTATATATCATAAAAAGAGACAACGCCAAGATGTTTAAACCGTTTGATGGATTGAATACTTCGGGAAGCATCACTCGAGGCATCACCGTTGGAAATAATCAAAACTCGACTTTAAATTCGAACCTCGATTTACAAATCTCAGGAAAATTGTCCAGCAACGTTTCGCTTCGTGCTTCAATTCAAGACGCCAATATTCCCTTGCAAAATGGAGGATACTCACAAAAATTAGATGAATTTGACCAAATATTTATCGAATTGTACTCTACCAAATGGAACATCAGAGCCGGTGATTTGTTCTTGGAAAACAGACAATCCAAATTTTTAAATTTTAACAAAAAAGTGCAAGGCCTTTCGGCACATTTCACTATTGGAACACCAGGAAATAAAACAGATATTTTTGCTTCGGCAGCCGTAGTTCGAGGTCAATATGCTAAAAGTACTTTTACAGGAACAGAAGGAAATCAAGGTCCCTATAAATTAAAAGGAAATAATGGAGAATTGTATGTTTTAGTGATTTCGGGTTCTGAAAAAGTATATGTAAATGGAATTTTATTAAAACGAGGTGAAAGCAATGATTATGTAATTGATTATAACGCAGGGGAAATTAAATTCACTTCGTTATTCCCAATAACATCCGAAATGCGAATTGCTGTAGAATATCAATATTCCGATAGAAATTATACCCGCTTTCTAACCTATGCAGGGGCAACTCATGAAGAAAAAAAATGGAGTCTGGGCGCATTTTTATATTCTGAAAGTGATGTAAAAAACCAACCTTTACAGCAAAGTCTCTCAACAGATCAGGTCACCATTCTAAAAAATGCTGGAGATGATCAATCCTTAATGGTTGCTCCATCTGCCTATATCGACACCTATGCAGAAAATAAAATATTATATAAGAAAATTAATGTTGGGGGCATTGATATTTATCAATATTCCAACGTCTCCACCGATGTACTCTATAATGTGACTTTTACGTTAGTAGGAAACAATCTCGGAAATTATACGCTGTCCAACGTTGCAGCGGTAAATAAAATTTATGAATATATAGCTCCAATTGGGGGAATTCCTCAAGGCAATTACGAACCCATCATCAAATTAATTGCGCCTACAAAACTGCAATTGGCTACCGTTCTAGGAAAATTTAATCCCTCAGAAAAAACAAATTTTGATTTTGAAGTAGGAGTTAGTAATTACGATCAAAATTTATTTTCTTCCATAGATGATAGTGATAATAAAGGTATAGCGGCAAAATTCAATGCAAAACAAAGGCTATTTACAGGAAAATTCAATATCGATGCTTTCGCAAATTATCAATTGGTACAAAATAATTTTAAAACCATTGAACGACTATTTACTATAGAATTCAATAGGGATTGGAATTTAACTGCCCCAACAGGTACTCAAAGTTTGTTCACTAGCGGAGTGAATTTTAATTTTAAGGACAAAGGATTTGCCAAATATCAAATCGAAAAATTGGATTTCTCTAATAGTTTTTCAGGTACACGAAATGTAATACAAGCCAGTATCAAGAAGAAAAATATAGTTCTATCAGAAACGGCAAGTTATTTAAAAAGCACTGGAACAATTTCAAATTCTACTTTTGCTAGAAACCAAACCATAGCAAAATACCATTATAAAAAGAATTGGATTGGCGGCAGTTTTAGAGCGGAAGACAATCAAGAAAAACTTGTGCAAACCAATCAATTGACATTATTAAGTCAAAGATATTCTGAATATGGAAATTTTATTGGAAGAGGGGACAGTACAAAAGTATATGCCGAAATGGGATACTTACATCGAAATAACGACAGCATTCAAAATGGCGTATTAAAACGAGTAAACGCTTCCAATTCATATTATTTGAAATCAAAATTAATTCAAAATAAAAAAACCAATCTTGCTGCCTTTATCAATTTTAGGAAATTATCCTATACCGATAGTACAAAACCTAATGAATCCTCATTGAATTCGAGAATGATCTACAATGACAATTTTTTCAATCAAATGATTCAATTGAACACGACTTATGAAACTGCTTCAGGAACAATAGCACAACAAGAGTTTACCTATCTTCTTGTTGGCCCAGGGCTAGGAGTATATATGTGGAACGATTATAATGGCGATGGAATCCAACAATTGCAAGAGTTTGAAGTAGCCCCCTTTCCAGACCAAGCCAAATACATCAGAGTATTTTTACCCAATCAGATTTTTTTAAAAACACATCAAAACAAATTTTCACAATCGGTAACACTATCGCCCTTGCAATGGGTGAATCTCAAAGGGGTTAAAAAAGTGCTCTCCCATTTCTACAATCAAGCCTCTTTTTCTATGGATAGAAAAATAATGCGAAATTCAGAAAATTTCAACCTCAATCCCTTTTCTAACAGTGAAGAAAATTTATTGGGGTTGAACAGCAGTTTGCGCAATAGTTTATTCTATAATAGAGGAAAACAAAAACATTCGGTAACCTATACTTTTTTAAATAGTCGAGTGAAATCATTGCTGTCTATTGGTTCCCAAGAAAATGCTACTCAATCCAATCAATTGCAATATGCTCATCTAGTTAAAAAAACATGGTTGTTCAACTTTGATACCACAACTTCCAAATCAACTAGTATTTCTGACAACTATGCCACTAGAAATTTTGCGTTGAACAGCTATTCTATATTCCCAAAAATTTCCTATTTGCTTTCAAGCAATAAAAGTTTGTCGCTCTTTTTTGAATCTAAAAACAAACAAAATAAAATTAATGATCAAGAGTCTTTAAACCAACAACGAATTGGAATGTCCTTTAATTATTCTAGCGAAAAAAAGGTGACCTTTAATGGGGAATTTTCTCTTTATAATAACAATTTTGTAGGGAATTCCCTTTCGCCAGTGGCTTTTCAAATGCTAGAAGGGCTACAAGCCGGGAAAAATAGTACTTGGAGATTACTAATTCAGAAGAACCTAACAAAATATCTTGACATTAACATCAATTATCAAGGAAGAAAATCAGATACCACGCCAACCATTCACACGGGCAATGTGCAATTGAGAGCTTCTTTTTAATTGTGAAGTCGTTAAAATGTGAGGAATAAATGAATGTAAAAACAGTAAAACTAAAAATGAATATTCTTCATATTAAATTTAAAGAATAAACCTCCTTTTTATAAAATTTACCTTTTCAAAAGCAGTACGAAAACGCAACGAAAACCTTTGTAGCAAACCTATAAATCCCTTATTTCTAAGGATTTTTTTGTTTTTTGTAATTTGCAATTTGTTCTTTTACAATTAATTACCAATTATTAGTAAAGTGACTTTATTCTTACGCATTGTTAAAAACTAAACGTGATTGTGAATAAGTTTGGCTTTCTTTTTTGCTCACAAATGATAACCTTTGTAACAGTTGAAATAAATCAAAAAATCCTAAAAAAACTATATAATTATGTCTTTCATAGAACCAATTCTTAAAGAAAATAAAGATCGCTTCGTCATATTCCCGATTAAGCATCAAGATATTTGGGAATGGTATAAAAAACAAGAAGCTTGTATCTGGACAGCGGAAGAAATTGATTTGCATACCGATTTGAACGACTGGAACAACAAATTAAGCGAAGATGAAAAATATTTTATCAAGCATATTCTTGCCTTTTTTGCAGCTTCTGACGGAATTGTGAATGAAAATCTTGCCGAAAACTTTGTAAGTGAAGTACAATATCCTGAAGCTAAGTTTTTCTATGGATTCCAATTAATGATGGAAAATATTCACAGTGAAACCTATTCATTATTGATTGACACCTATGTAAAAGACGAAACCGAAAAACACGAATTGTTTCATGCAATAGAAACCTTTCCTGCCATCAAAGAAAAAGCCGATTGGGCTTTAAAATGGATTGAATCACCAAGTTTTGCCGAAAGATTAATTGCTTTTGCAGCTGTAGAAGGTATCTTTTTCTCCGGTTCTTTTTGCTCTATTTTTTGGTTAAAAAAACGTGGCTTAATGCCAGGATTGACTTTTTCAAACGAATTAATCTCGCGTGATGAAGGTATGCATTGCGATTTTGCGGTGCATTTACATACACACCACATCGTAAATAAAGTGCCAAAAGCAAGAATCACCGAAATTTTAACCAATGCTTTAGACATTGAAAGAAAGTTTATCACCGAATCACTTCCGGTAAGTTTGATTGGTATGAACGCCGTTTTAATGACGCAATATCTAGAATTTGTTACCGATAGATTATTGGTAGAATTAGGTTGTGAAAGAGTATACAACGCTTCTAATCCTTTCGATTTTATGGACATGATTTCGCTACAAGGCAAAACCAATTTCTTTGAAAAAAGAGTAGCAGAATACCAAAAAGCAGGAGTAATGAATACCGATTCAGAATCCAGTAAAATTAGTTTCGACGCCGATTTTTAATTATAAGGCACGAAAAAATTAGCCACAAAGACTCTAAGTCACAAAGAAAGTTTAATGTTTAGTTACCTAAAATTAGACCTTAAATATTGTGGAATAATACAAAACTAACAAAGTCAAAATAATCTTGGCGACTTTGTGCCCTTGTGGCAAAAAACCAAATTACAAATAACCCGAAATAGGGAAGGGATTTTCTATTTCATAAAAAAACAAAACTTATGTACGTAGTAAAAAGAGACGGCCACAAAGAGCCAGTAATGTTTGACAAAATCACCGATAGAATTAAAAAACTATGCTATGGTTTAAATGATAGAGTGGACGCCGTAAAGGTTGCCATGAGGGTGATTGAAGGATTGTATGACGGTGTTACTACGTCAGAATTAGATAATCTTGCAGCCGAAACTGCTGCTTCTATGACCATTTCACATCCCGATTATGCACAATTAGCAGCGCGTATTGCCGTTTCTAACTTGCACAAGAATACCAACAAATCATTCTCTGAAACGATGAATGAAATGTACCATTATGTAAATCCTAGAACCAATCAGGAAGCCCCTTTGCTTTCAGAAGAAGTGCATAATGTGATCCAAGAAAATGCAGAACTTTTAAATTCTCATATCATATACAATCGTGATTTTAACTACGACTATTTCGGTTTCAAAACCTTGGAACGTTCCTACCTATTGAAAATCAATGGTAAAATTGTAGAAAGACCACAACACATGCTCATGCGTGTTGCTGTAGGGATTCATTTAAACGACTTAGAATCTGTAATCGAAACCTACGATTTAATGTCGAAGAAATTCTTTACACACGCAACGCCAACCCTATTTAACGCCGGAACTCCAAAACCGCAAATGTCTTCTTGCTTCTTATTGACCATGAAAGACGACAGCATCGACGGAATTTACGATACGTTAAAACAAACAGCCAAAATATCACAATCTGCAGGAGGAATCGGATTGTCAATTCATAATGTGAGAGCAACGGGTTCTTACATTCGTGGTACTAACGGAACTTCCAACGGAATTGTTCCTATGCTAAGAGTATTCAATGATACCGCTCGCTACGTAGACCAAGGAGGGGGCAAACGAAAAGGAAGTTTTGCCATCTATTTAGAAACATGGCATGCCGATATTTTCGAATTTTTAGATTTGAAAAAGAATACCGGAAAAGAAGAAATGCGAGCCAGAGATTTATTCTTCGCAATGTGGACCTCTGATTTGTTCATGAAACGTGTAGAAGAAGACAGCCATTGGACTTTGATGTGTCCAAACGAATGTCCAAAATTATGTGACGTTTACGGCGACGAATTTGAATCCTTGTACACCTCTTATGAAGCCGCTGGAAAAGGAAGAAAAACAGTTAAAGCTAGAGAACTTTGGGAAAAAATTCTAGAATCTCAAATTGAAACTGGGACGCCTTATATGTTGTACAAAGATGCAGCGAACAGAAAATCAAACCAAAAGAATTTGGGAACCATTCGTTCGTCCAATCTATGCACTGAAATCATGGAATACACCTCAGAAGATGAAATTGCAGTGTGTAATCTAGCATCTATCTCTTTACCTATGTTCATTGAAAACGGTACATTCAACCACGAATTATTGTTCAATGTAACTAAACGAGTAACAAGAAACTTAAACAAGGTAATCGATAGAAACTATTACCCTGTAAAAGAAGCGGAAAACTCTAACTTACGTCACCGTCCAGTGGGACTAGGCGTTCAAGGTTTAGCCGATGCGTTTATCATGATGCGACTTCCGTTCACGAGTGACGAAGCCAAACAAGTAAATCAAGATATTTTCGAAACATTATACTTTGCAGCCGTAACCGCTTCAATGGAAATGGCAAAAGAAGAAGGCCCTTACTCAAGTTTCAAAGGATCCCCAATTTCGGAAGGACAATTCCAACACAACCTTTGGAATATTAAAGACGAAGAACTTTCAGGTCGTTGGGACTGGGCTAGCTTAAGAAAAGAAGTGATGGAACACGGAGTAAGAAACTCCTTGCTAGTAGCACCAATGCCAACGGCTTCAACCTCACAAATTCTTGGAAACAACGAAGCGTTTGAACCGTACACTTCCAATATCTACACCCGTCGTGTGCTTTCTGGAGAATTCATCGTGGTAAACAAACACCTATTAAATGATTTAGTAGAAAGAGGCTTGTGGAACGAAACCTTGAAACAAGATTTAATGAGAAACAATGGCTCGGTGCAAGCACTTGAAATCCCACAAGATCTAAAAGAATTATACAAAACCGTTTGGGAAATGTCAATGAAAGATATTATCGATATGTCACGCCACAGAGGATATTTCATTGACCAGTCACAATCGCTAAACTTATTCATGCAAGATGCCAATTATGCTAAATTGACTTCAATGCATTTCTACGCTTGGAAAAGTGGATTGAAAACTGGAATGTACTACCTGAGAACAAAATCAGCAGTAGACGCCATCAAGTTCACCCTAAACAATGATAAAAAAGCAGAACCAACAGCCCAAGCGGAGCCAGTAGCCGTGGAAGTAATTGCGCCTAATGAAAGTGGCGAAATGACCGCCGAAGATTTTGCTGCCATGATAGAACGCGCTAGAAGCGCCGGTCCAGATGATTGTGAAATGTGTGGAAGTTAATAGAAATTATCAGATTATAAATTTAAAACAGCTATCTACAATGGCTGTTTTGTTTTTTAATTATCTTTGAAATCAAATAAAAATACAATGACAAAAGAAAAAGGAGTTTATACTGGAATCATAGAAAAGGATGAAAACGGAAACTATTTCTGCGGAGAATATTTATTAGATTATCAATAT
>CAIWKX010000264.1 GCA_903913315.1 uncultured Bacteroidota bacterium
CATTACTATATCCCTTTTGAGCGGTAATAAGATTTGTAAAACCATAAAAGAAAATCAAAAATAGTATAATTTGTTTTTTTGGATTCATTTCTTTTTATTTAAAAATTACAATATTTAAAGAATAAAGTTTAATCTAATATTACTTTTAAAAATAAGTAATGTAGTTTCTTCTACAACAAATCACGACGAAACGACTTACTATTTTGAAGACAAAGGGCTACTTATAATAGTTATTCCTATTATTATACTTTTTGTATGTTAAATTCAAAAGTAATGAGTTGTAAAGATATTGAAAAAAAGTTTGTCGGTCAGCCGATTTTTATACAGCACTTGATTTTATTCCAAAAAACAAATTTGATATTCTTGTACAATAAACTCATTTCTTGCATGGACTTATCTTGCATTGATGATTTTTGAAGTTTTTAGTTGGTATGTGATGCTATAGATGAAATTTATGATGGAACGCTATCCATACAAAGTCACCTAAATCATCTTGACTTGAGTTCTTCTCCTGTCAAGAGTATTGCTAGCAATGATTTAAGAGAAAGTGAAAACAATTTCTTTAAATAATTTTATTTTTTCTTCTTAAAAATACGTAGAGCCAATTTCATCGGTCAGCAGATTTGAAAAGATTTCATTTAATAAATTATTCCTCTTTAATTCAAGTACAATTAGGTTGTTTTCAAAGATTATACTCTTATGACTATTGCCTTTTTTACTATTTTCAAATTCATAAAAATTCTGTGCTTCAAATTTGACGCTAAAAGCATTATTAATAACACTAAAACCATCAAATATGATGTTAAAAGTATCAATATTGATATTAAAAGCATTAAATATGATATTAAAACCATCAAATATGATGTTAAAAGCATCATTATTGATGTTAAAAACATCATAATTGATATTAAAAACATCATAATTGACATTAAAAGCATTATAATTCAAAGACTGAACAAATTTTTTGTAAAATCCAAAAAAAACATTTTGTTATTTAGAGTTACTTATTGAGAAGATAAAGGAAGATTGATTATTTTATTACCTCCCATTTTGAAATACGTATAGCATTTTATTGAAGCAAGGTAATAGAGATAACAAATAGAGCTAGGCTTTTTATTTTATTATAACAGTACTATATTCGATTTAAGGATTTAAATTAAACTCAAACCTATTTCTTATTTTTGCAATCGAACATTAGGATATGGTTTTTTTGTACCTTTAACCTTTCCAAAAAAGAAGTCATGAATATCAGACATTATTTAGATTCTACTTATCTTAAAACTCCAGAACAAGCGGGTCTCTCTGTAGCTGAAAACACGAAAATAGTTAAGAGTTTCATTAAAGAGGCAATTGACGAAAAATTTAAACTTATAATGATTCGCCCGGATATGGTGAAATTAGCAAAGGAAATGATAACCAATGCCAATTCAAAAGTTACTATTGGTACTGTAATTGGTTTTCACGAAGGTACTCATTCAATCGAATCAAAATTATCGGAAGCACAAAAAGCAATTGAAGATGGTGCCGACGATTTAGATTTTGTTTGTAACTATGAAGCTTTTAAAAAAGGAGAAGTTGATTTGGTAAAAAAAGAAATTCTCGAAGGAACTAAAATAGGTTTAGCACATCATAAAAATGTAAAATGGATAATTGAAGTAGCTGCCTTAAACAGTGACCAAATTATTCAAATGTCAACTTTGATAAAAAATGTTGTGATGGCGCATTTTAAAGAAGAATGCTATGCTTCCGTTTTTGTAAAATCATCCACTGGATTCTATAAAACTGAAAATGGATTGCCAAATGGCGCAACAGTTCCAACTATAATAATGATGCTTGAAAATGGTTCGCCCTTATCAATCAAAGCTGCAGGAGGTGTTAGAACTTATGACGAAGCTATGGCGATGATTCAATTGGGAGTAAAACGAATTGGAACATCTTCTGCTAAAGCCATTGTTAATGGGCAAACAACAACCAGCGAATATTAATATAACAGCCTAACTATGTTAAAAAAAATTACTTTAACTCTATTTCTTTTTCAAATAATGGTGGTCTCGGCTCAAAAGGGGAGTGAGCAAATGCCTATTTTTCCCAACTGTAATAAACTACAAGGAAAGGAATTAGAAAATTGTTTTACTACCGAACTACAAACTTTTATATTCAACAACTTTCAAGTATCAAGCAAACTGAAAGAAAGTAATTATGAAGGAAGTATCATTGTTCTTTTTGAAGTTGATGACAAAGGCTCATTCAAAGTGCAGTATGTTGATGCCAACCAAGAAGATTTAATTCAAGAAAGTAAGAGAGTTTTTGAGAAATTACCAAAAGTAAATCCACCAACTTATAATGGTAAACCAACTTATGCTAAATACACAGTTAAAATTGCAATTCCTTTAGAAAACCCTGCTGAAACACTCTCAGAAAAAAAACAGACTCAAATTTCAAAGAGACTGACAACAACTACTTCTACTAACAAATTTGACAAAAACAAAGAACTAAAGGAATTTGATAGTATTGCTTATCAAAAATTTAAAAATCCACAGTTTCAAAGCCATTTAAACATCCCTTTTTCACATAGTTATTATGCTCAATTTGATCCAGCTATGAATCAAGTGGGCAGTAACAATCATACTGCATCAAAACCCTATACTTATTCAGAAGTTTCTAAATACTACAATTTAGAAGCAGAAAACACCAAATTAATAAAAAATAAAAAGTCATGGTGGGGTAGAAAAATTTGGAATGAAAATACAGTAGCCTTTCAAGGGGATGATTATTGGTTTACAATGAATCCTATTTTTGATTTACAATTAGGCAAATCTGATCCAAGTATTAATAAATATACTTATATAAATACTAGGGGAATTCAACTTCGTGGCGGTTTAGGAAATCATTTAAATTTTACATCGACCATATTTGAAAGTCAAGGGCAATTTGCAGATTATTACAATAATTATGCTACTTCAATAAAACCGTCAGGGGGAAATCCTGCAATCATTCCTGGAATAGGTATTGCCAAAAGTTTTAAAACAAATGCTTTCGATTTTCCTATGGCAGAAGCAAATCTTACCTACACTCCAAGTAAGTTAATTGATGTACAACTTGGTTACGGAAGAAACTTTGTTGGAGATGGGTATCGTTCACTATTTCTATCAGATGGTGTTACTCCTTATCCTTATTTTAAAATTAATACTACTTTTTGGAAAATAAAATATACTAATCTTTATATGTGGATGAAAGATGTTCGAGATACTGTAACAGTTAATGGAACGTATGCTTCTAAATATGTAGCGTTACATTATTTGAGCTGGAATGTCACCAAAAAATTCAATCTTGGTTTATTTGAATCTGTAGTTTGGGCAAATCAAAACAATAGAGGTTTTGATTTTGATTTTGCAAACCCAATTATTTTTTATCGAGCAGTAGAAATTACCTCTTCCTCTAAAAGCGGTAATGAACTTTTAGGTTTTACTTCAAAATATAAATGGAATAATAGCATAAATTTTTACGGTCAACTTCTTATAGATGAATTTTCATCAAGCGATATTTTAAAGGTTGAAAATAGTTGGAAAAATAAATTTGCTTATCAAATTGGAGCTAAATATTATAATGCATTTAATATTGATAATTTATTATTTCAAATAGAATATAATCATATCCGCCCCTATGTCTATTCACACAGCGACCCAATCACTAACTATGGAACTTATAACCAAAGTTTAGGACATCCATGGGGAGGAAATGCTGAAGAACTAGTTGCTATTGCACGATATCATAAAGGAAGATATTTTGGAGATGCCCAGGTGAGTATTGGCATTCGCGGTTTAGATTTTAACACTACTACCAATAACTATAATTATGGTGGGAATATTTATTTAGGATATAATGATAATCGACCATTTGATAGTGGAGTAGTTGTTGGTCAAGGAAATAAAACCAACATTTTTATTGCTAATTTACAAGCCGGTTATTTAATAAATCCAGCCACTAATTTAAAAGTTTTTGGAAGTCTGATATATAGAAAATTTGATCCAACTGTTGAAACAGATTTAGTTAAGAAAGAAACAACCACTTGGTTTTCATTAGGATTGCGATGTGATATCTTTAATTGGTATTTTGATTATTAATCATTTCAAAAAGTCAATATTCCTTTTTAACCCTTCAATTTTAGTTCTTTTTATAGCTGAGTTTTTAAAGACCTTTTTAAACACATCTTCTGTTATTTCTTCCCAATCTTTTTTTGTAAAAGAAAGTAATTCAAGATTCGGAGTGAATAATGGCTCCTCATGAGGTTTTGAAAATCGATTCCATGGGCAAACATCTTGGCACACATCGCAGCCAAATATCCAATCATCAAATTTCCCTTTCATTTCATAAGGTAAATTATCTTTTAATTCGATGGTAAAATAAGAGATGCATTTACTGCCATCAACAACATAAGGTGAAACTATAGCGTCTGTAGGACAGGAATCAATACATGCGGTACATGTTCCACAATGATCGGTAATAGCATGATCATATTCTAATTCTAAATCAATAATTAATTCCGCAATAAAATAAAATGAACCAACTTTTTGTGTAATTAAGTTACTGTTTTTTCCAATCCAACCTAACCCACTTTTCGCGGCCCAAGCTTTATCCAAAACTGGTGCTGAATCAACAAATGCACGACCAGAAACCTCGCCTATTTCTGTTTGAATTACATTTAATAATTCTTTTAATTTTTCCTTAATGACAAAATGATAATCTTGACCATAAGCATACTTTGATATCTTGTAACTATCTTTATTTTGTTCTTCAGAGGGAAAATAGTTTAACAATAGAGAAATAACACTTTTAGAATCATCAACTAATAATGTCGGATTTAATCTCTTATCAAAATTATTTTCCATATAAGACATTTGACCTTGATGATTGTTTTGTAACCAATTCTCTAATCTTGGCGCGTCCTCCTCAAGAAAACCAGCTTTGGAAATACCACAAGAAAGAAAGCCGAGTCTTTTGGATTCGGCTTTTATTAATTGTGTATATTTTTCTTTATTACTTATCAAATTTAAAACAATCCTCCTTGAATATTCGTTTTGATTTTTCCCAAATGTTTATAAGCTTTCTCGGTAACTTCTCTTCCTCTTGGAGTTCTCATGATAAATCCCTCTTGAATTAAAAAGGGTTCATATACTTCTTCAATGGTTTCTCCACTTTCAGAAACTGCAGTTGCTAAAGTAGACAATCCGACAGGACCTCCTTTAAATTTTTCTATAATAGTAGTTAAAATTTTATTGTCCATTTCATCCAATCCATGGGCATCAACATGCAAAGCTTTTAAAGAATAACGAGCAATTTCAATATCAATTTTTCCATTGCCTTTAATTTGAGCAAAATCTCTTACTCTTCTTAATAAAGCATTTGCAATACGAGGTGTA
>CAIWKX010000265.1 GCA_903913315.1 uncultured Bacteroidota bacterium
GTAAAATCATTCTCGTCTTTCTCTTTCAAACGATGGCTTTTTCGCAGTACTTTTTCTACTTCATCCGAAGCATTAGTAGTGGCTTTTTCATTGATAGCCGACGCATAGATGTTTTGGTAATAGATAGTGGCTAGGATTCTTTTTTGCACCGTGGTCACTGGGGTTAATATCATATCGTCTTGATCTTGTCCGAAAGAATTGTTTCCTTTTTTACTCAAGATGCCAATTATTTTAAACGGGATTTTTTTGAAACGTATGCTTTTCCCAATGATTTCTCCACCCTCTGGAAAAAGGTTGGAAGCCACGGTCAAGCCAATTAAACATACTTTGGAAGCGGCTTTTACATCTTTTGTAGTAAACGCTACACCTTCTTTCAGTGGCCAGCTTCTGATGAATAGGAACTCGGGCGAAACCCCTTGGATGGTAGTACTCCAATTGAAACTGCCATAGATGACTTGCCCTTTCATGGAGACCACCGGAGAAATCGCATTGATGTATTGTGGATTTTTTTTCAAAGCAATAATATCTGCTTCCGTCAACGATTGAAAACTACTGTTATCCATTCTGACACCACCTTCCACATTACTAGTAGGACGCACCATAATCATGTTGCTTCCCATGGTTTTGATTTGGCTTTCAATACTTTGTTTCGACCCTTCGCCAATAGCAATCATGGCAATTACGGCAGCGACACCAATAATAATCCCCAACATGGTGAGAAAGGTTCTCATCTTGTTGCGACTTATGGCACGCCATGCTATGTTTAAAAGGTTCGCTATTTTCATTTGATTAGGTCTTCATTAATAGGAGGTAAACTTGCTAAAACTTCTTTGGCGCTACTCACTTTCGGATTGATGAGGTCTCTTAGAATCTTTCCATCTTTTAGCGTAATGGTTCGTTTGCTAAAGGACGCGATATCGGGTTCGTGGGTGACAAAAACAATGGTTTTTCCTTGGCTGTTTAAGTCTTGAATCAGCATCATGATTTCATAGGAAGTTCGGGAATCAAGATTACCCGTGGCTTCATCGGCTAAAATCATAACCGGGTCATTGACCAATGCTCTGGCAATGGCAACACGCTGTTGTTGTCCTCCTGATAACTGACTAGGTAAATGATACATTCTATCTGCTAATTTTACAGCTTCCAATGCTTTGATGCATTTTTCTTTGCGCTCACTCGCCGAAAAGTTACTGTTGTAGAGTAGGGGAAGCTCTACGTTTTCAATAGCAGAAGTTCTGGATAAGAGATTATACGATTGAAAAACAAACCCCAATTTGGAATTGCGCAAAGCTGCCAATTCATTTTTGGAAAGGTTACTAACGTTAGTGCCGTCGAGTAGGTAAGTGCCTTGGGTTGGTTTTTCGAGACAGCCCAAAATATTTAAGAGCGTTGTTTTGCCCGAGCCACTACTCCCCATGATGGTGATGAACTCCCCAGAGTTGATAGTAAAACTTACATCATTGAGTGCTTTTACCGTTTCATTTCCCACGGTGAATTCGCGTTTTAGGTTTTTTATGTCAACAATTACACTCATTTCTTATTGGATTTAGGCGTATTTCTTCGCCCCATTTTCGGCATAAAAGGACTACTTTGTGTAGTGGAAGTGGCTACTTTCTCATCTTTATTTTCATTGTTCGTAATTACCGCTGTGCCTTCTGTCAAGCCTTCGGTTACTTTGACATTGATATCGTCATTCATATCAATCACAATGGTTTTTTCAGTCAAAGTATCTCCTGATTGGGTCCAA
>CAIWKX010000266.1 GCA_903913315.1 uncultured Bacteroidota bacterium
CGATAGTGTAACATTCTTTTGAATTGTTGGAAATGAAATAGTAAAAACACTTGCAGAGGGATTTGGCGATACTCCAAACTCCTTAACCTCAAACCCATCAACCCCCAACAACGGGCAAGCACTATCAATAGTAATCGCCTGCGTAATACCACAACCCTGCAAATAACTCTGCAATGCGGGTATCTCAAAGTCATCAGCACAGATGTAGTTTAAATTAGGGCAACCCGACAAACATTCATTTAAAAGAGTCTGACTACCAAAAAGCTGTTGATGATTATTTTTAATTTTAATACTAGTTAAATTAGGATTGTTTTTACATCCCAAATCTTCAAATAATGGATTGTAACTAAAGTCTAATGAAGTCAGTAGATTGTTATCACAATAAACTCTTTTTAAATTAGGTAATCCGCTAAAGTCTAGTTGTGAAATTAAATTATTATAACATCCAAGTTCTTCTAAATGAACTAATCCTGTTAAATCTAAAGAAGTTAATTGATTGTTATAACATTGTAAATAAACAAGATTAGTTAATGTAGTTAGATTTATTGTCGAAACATGATTTGTATATGCACTTAAAGTTGTTAAATTAGTAAAGTATTGCAATCCTTCCAAATTACTAATATTACAATTAATTATATTTAAGTTGTTCACCATTAATGCTTCATTTTGTTCTATCTCACCATTGTTATTGGCATCTATTTTTATGTAACCAAATGAAGAACTATATGCAAAACCATTACTAGGTGACGCTTGTAACAAACGGGCTTTAAAATTGGCATCAGGAAAATTTATCACTTGACCATAGCTAATTGCAAAGCAAATATTTAGTAGAAAAAACACTTTCTTCATTACTTCTTCATTATTTTTTTGGTTATTGTTTGTTGTTCATCAGATATCTTTAATAAATAAGTACCTTTCGGTAAATCATCAATAGCTATAGTATGCTCATTTTTATCCTCATTAGTTTCTTCATAAATCTTTTGCCCCAACAAGTTAAACAATTCTAATTTAACTTCTTTTATTTTATTCTCAAAATTAATGGTAAAGTCACTATCAAAAGGGTTGGGTGTGATTTCAATAAAATTAAAGTTAAAGTTGTTGGATAAATTAGTGCTATGACTCATTTTTAACGGATTTACGATACTAATCTCAACATTGGCGGTACTAAAAATAGTTAAATTATTCATATCCTGTATGGTATATGTTAAAATATAATAATTACCAGCTATATAACTACCTCCAGGATTACTAACAAAACCAAAATTATCAATATAAAATGGTGTACTACTTGTCGATGCTGTAATGTTTACATTAGAACCCAATACTGCGGGTACTCCATTCATACAATCACTCGCATACCAATCATTAGCCAAAACATTTCTTGTAGCATTATTAATTATGTTACCATTAATATCAAATGTTATTTGGTCAACCTGGGCATAAATTGTCGAACCCACAAAAACTTGAACAGGTATTGGGCCAACGCCGTTGGTTGTAGTCCCTTTAGGATAGAGCATTACATTAAATGAATAATTTCCATTAGGCAACAATCCGCCTGCTATAGTTAATTTTCCATTTGTGTTTAAGGTTAAGCCA
>CAIWKX010000267.1 GCA_903913315.1 uncultured Bacteroidota bacterium
CTTTCTCCAAAGGTTCTTTGTTGATGAATGGCTCGTCTCCTTGCACATTTACCACAATATCAACGTCAAGATTCGCCACCGCTTCTGCAATTCTATCACTACCACTTTCATGTTCTTTAATAGACATAATTGCCTTTCCACCATGGTTTACAATTTCATCATAAATCAAAGAAGAATCTGTAACCACAAACACATCATCAAATAAATGAGTGTCTTTTGCCGCTTCATAAGTGCGAAGGATAACTGTTTTTCCTCCTAAATCTTGCATAAGTTTAGCAGGAAAACGAGTGGAGGCATAACGACCGGGAATGACGGCAATGACTTTCATATACTACTATTATTGCTTCACCTCGTCAAAGTTAATCATCCAATGAATTCCAAATTTATCTACAAACATTCCGAAGTAAGCGCCCCAAAAAGTATCGGTCATCGGCATTTTAACGACATCGGCTAGGCCATTAAAGATGCTATCGGCTTCTTCCCTACTGTCTACATTAATAGAGATAGAAACATTTTCTCCCATTTTTACAGCTCCCGATTGCGTATTACTATCGCTTCCCATTAAGATGGTATTTCCAATAGGTAATGAAACGTGCATGATTCTGTTTTTATCCTCAGCTGGAAGTTCGGGTTGCCCTTCTGCTGGTGGCATATCGCCAAATCTTCCCATATAGGGAAATTCTCCTCCAAAAACAGATTTATACAATAAGAATGCGGCTTCACAATCGCCATTAAAAACTAAATAAGGGTTTACTTGTGCCATGTTTATTTTGTCGTATTGTTTTCTAAAACTTTTTTCAAATTGGATAATCCTGTTGCAAAATCCCCGCCTACTTCTTTATCCATGTCGAATACTAATCTCATAAGATTAAACGGATAAGGATAAGCGCCTGTAAAACCCCATTTTACTTTTGTAGTATTGGCATCAACACTTTCAGTAATAAAATAGCAATCATCTTCGGCATTCATAGGTTTGGTAAAAATCAATCGCATATCAATTCGTTCTCCATCTTTAATTTTGGAAATAATTTGTTGTCCGGTGCCTAAATGTTTATCCTTACTATCCCAAGCATACGAAAACCCCACTTGTCCATCGGTTCCTTTATAGGATTTCTTCATCTTCGGATCCATCCTATTCCATTTACTAAAGTTGTCTTGGTTTTTTACAAATTTAAGATATTGAAAGACTTCATTTTTGGGTTTGTTGATTACAATTTCTCTTTCAACAGCATAGTCTTTTTTCACAAAAAGCGCGGTGATTAATAGTATTCCAATCAATACTACTAGAGTCAATAGAATTCTTTTAATGATTTTCATAAGGGTTTAGTTTTTGGTTAGTCTAACAAAAATAGTGATTTTTTTTAAGTTTATTTACAACTCGATGGTTGTAATGATACTACAATTGATTTCGGATGTGGTTTTACAATTTGTCACAGATTGCAACTTTAAACAAATATAATAAAAAAAACTACAACTTTTTATTGTTGCAGTTTGGGGTGGTTTTATTCAATATCCAAAAGAATCGATTACTTTCTTTCTCTAATTAGGTCATATCATAATAAATAAAAAATCTACTAATGGCTTTCTATTTTATAAAACCCATTTTAATGATTGCTTTTGATTTACATTTTTAACAAATTTATGCTTCACTTATTTTGAAAAACAATTTATCAATATTCATCATTTTATTCGATTTAAGGCCTTATCAAATGTAAAAGACGAGCAATTTTACTCGTCTTTCGGAACTTAATTTTACAATATCATTTAATTCACAAAAAGTTAAATTGATTATTTAGTTCATCATTAACTTAAAAAACTACCAAATATTGCTTATTGCTTAATCATTTTAACTGTCTTTGTTGTATCTCCTTGAGAAATTATTAACAAATAGACTCCTGAAGGATAATTTTCTCCAATTTCTAATTCCTTATTATTGTAAACATTAGTTTTAATATCCTCAATTAATTTTCCAACTTGATCAAAAACTTGAACATTTATTTCTTCTAAACTTTCTGTATATATATTAAACTTAAACGAATTAATAAATGGATTGGGGTACCCAACAACAGTTAATTTAGAACAACCAGAATTGTCATTTTTTGTATTAGTTAAAACAATTTTAATTGCAGTAGTCGTACATCCAGAACTATTCTTAACTGTTACATAATAGGTTCCCGCACATAAACTTGAAAAGATATTACTAACCTGATAATTAACATTGTTAATACTATAGGTATATCCATTAGCTATCGGATTTGTAATTTTTATTGAACCGTTATTATTATTAGTAGGATTTACAGCATTTATTATTGGAGTTGCAATAGTTGAAGCTGCATTTATTGTTACTACTGTTGCTGAAGAAATACATCCTAAACTATTCTTAACTTTTATGCTATATGTATTTGCGAACAATCCAGAAAATAATGGACTAGCTTGATATGCGCCACCATTAATACTATAAGTATAACCCGCTCCCATAGGTGAAGTTACTGTTACTGAACCAGTATTGCAGGCACAAGTTGGTTGTACTACATTAAGAGTAGGTGAAGCTAAAACGTTATTAGTTACTACCCATTGACAAGAAGTTGAATTGAATATAGCAGATTGACAACAAGCAATGGTTGGTTTTACTGGTTGAGTTCCTGTAACTACCCATTGACAAGAATTTGTATTAAATGTTGCCGTTTGATAACAAGCAATGGTTGGTTTTTCTGGTTGTGTTCCTGTAACTACCCATTGACAAGTACTTGTATTAAATGTTGCCCTTTGATAACAAGCAATGGTTGGTTTTACCGGTTGTGTTCCTGTAACTACCCATTGACAAGTACTTGGGTTAAATGTTGCAGTTTGATAACAAGCAGTAGTTGGTTTTACTGGTTTTATACAAGATACTACCCATTGACAGGTACTTGTGTTAAATGTTGCAGTTTCATAACAAGAAGTAGTTGGTTTTACTGGTTGCGTTCCTGTAACTACCCATTGACAACTATTTGTGTTAAATGTTGCAGTTTGATAACAAGCCGTGGTTGGTTTTACTGGTTGTGTTCCTGTAACTACCCATTGACATAAAGTAGTATCAAAGTTAGCCGTTTGATAACAAGCCGTGGTTGGTTTTACTGGTTGTGTTCCTGTAACTACCCATTGACAACTATTTGTGTTAAATGTTGCAGTTTGATAACA
>CAIWKX010000268.1 GCA_903913315.1 uncultured Bacteroidota bacterium
CGAAGCATCAGCAATTAAACTACCCGAGTTAGTACCATCAGTAAAGGCTAATTGTAAATTTGGATAATTAATGTCTGTTGGGCTACAACCATTATTATCCTCGTCATATCTATTATTTCCTTGAATGGTATAAAATGTTCCACCAGGTACAAAACTACAATAGGAGTTTACATAACAATTAGTGTAACCATATTGTGAAATTAAATTTTGTATATTATTTGATTGATTATCGTCTGCACAAATATATTGAAGATTTGGATTATTCGAAAAATTTATATTTGATTCAATAGAACCATTCTTAATAAATAAACTTATTAGTTGATTTTGATTACATAATAATTCATAAAGATTTGTTTGTTCACTTACATCTAAACTTGTAAGTTGATTTTGACTACATTCTAAAAATTGAAGATTGATTAATCCACTTAAATCTAAACTTATAAGTTGATTTTGACTACAATATAACATTAGAGGATTAATTAATCCACTGACATCTAAACTTGTAAGATGATTATTTGAACATACTAATTTTTGAAGATTTGTTATTCCACTTAAATCTATACTTGGAAGTTGATTACTTTCACATTCTAAATCTTTAAGATTAGTTAATCCAGTTAGATTTAAACTAGTAAGTTGATTGTTTCCACAAGTTAAATATTGAAGGTTAATTAATCCGCTACTATTTAAACTTGAAAGTTGATTATATTCACATAATAAATATTGAATATTAGTTAATCCGATTACATTTAAACTAGCAAGTTGATTACTTTGACATGCTAAAGATTTAAGATTAGTTAATCCAGTTACATTTAAATTGGTAAGTTGATTACTTTGACATGCTAAAGATTTAAGATTAGTTAATCCAGTTACATTTAAATTGGAAAGTTGATTATTTCCACAAGTTAAATATTGAAGGTTGATTAATCCAATTATATTTAAACTAGTAAGTTGATTAAAAATACAATTTAAAGTTTGAAGATTAGTAAATCCACTAAGATCAATGTTTGAAAGTTGATTAAATTCGCAAGCTAACCCTTGAAGGCTGTTCATTCCACTAAAATTTAAATTTTGAAGCGAATTGTCATTACAATTTAAATATTGAAGATTTGTAAAAAATTCAATTCCTGTTAAATCTGAAATCTGCGTAGAACTAACATCCAAATATTTTATAGAAATAGCTTCACTTATTTCAATTTCTCCATCATTATTAGTGTCTATTTGATTATAAGTATTAACTGACCAAGTTCCACTTGATGTATCATAAACTGGATTTTGATTCGAAGCTATATCATTACTTGTACCCGCAGCCAACAATTTCGCCTTAAAATTAGAATCAGGAAAATTAATAATCTGGGCCTTTACGCCACTAAACACTAAAAATCCAATTAAAACAATGTACAGTTTTTTCATAACAACTACTTTATGTTTCAAATGTAATTAAATATACAATGTGAAATAAAGTAAGCCTTACAATTTATAAGGCTTCTATATTAAAATTTTTCTTTTTGTAATCCCCAACTGCACAATTCTGCTTTGTCATTATCGGGATAGTTTCCTTTTTTAACCATAATTAAACTGTTTAATGCTTTTTTAGTTCATTTTTACCACTTGCTTTGGTTGATAATGATCCATCTGTACTAGTAGCTTTGCCTGATTTCAGTACTATACTACGGTATTGTATTGCACAAGGCAGAAACTTAAAATTAATGAATACCCCCATAATATACCCATTTTCATTGTGAATTAAAATAAATCATATAAAAAACTAAATTACATTTGTGGTATTGTTATCCTTGTAACAAAACACTAATTTACACCACTAATACTGCTATAAAATCACATCGCTATGAATAAAACCCTCTTATTTTGTCTTGCTATTGTTAGTATTCAAACGATTACGGCTCAAGAGAAATTCACCCGCAAAGATTCCCTTCAAGGAGGCTTACGACCAGAGCGTACTTGTTACGACGTAATGCGTTATGACTTGAACATTAAAATCAATATTGAGGACAAATCTATTGTGGGATGCAATGCTATTCAATTTAATGTAGTTACTAGCACTACTAAAATTCAAGTTGATTTGTTTGAAAACATGAAAGTAGATTCGATTGTATTTCATAAAAAGAAATTGGATTACAAAAGAGAGTTCAATGCGGTATTTATTGATTTCCCCTACCCGCTTTCGGCACCATCACTAGAAACCATTCAGTTTTATTATTCAGGAAAACCCATTATTGCTAAAAGAGCGCCTTGGGACGGCGGATTTGTTTTTACCAAAGACAAAGAAGGTAAACCTTGGGTTGCCGTGGCTTGTCAAGGAACAGGTGCTAGTTTATGGTATCCATGCAAAGATTCACAAAGCGACGAACCCGATCATGGTGCGACGATAAAAGTAGCAGTACCCAATGGATTGACGGAGGTATCTAATGGGCGATTGACAGGAAGTGAAGACTTGAAGAATGGTTATACGCGTTGGGATTGGGAAGTGAAAAACCCTATAAATAGTTATGATATCACAGTGAATATTGCCAACTATGCCCACATCCACGACCAACTGGACGACTTAGACTTAGACTATTATGTATTGCATTATAATGAAGAGACGGCTAAAAAACATTTTGAAGAAGCAAAGTTAATGTTAACCTGTTTCCAAAGTAAGTTTGGTACTTATCCTTTTAAAGAAGATGGCTATAAACTGGTAGAAACTCCTTATTTAGGTATGGAGCACCAAAGTGCGGTGGCCTATGGTAATAAATACTTAAAAGGATATTTGGGAAGTGATTTATCGGGCACCGGAATTGGGCTGTTATTTGACTATATTACCATCCACGAAAGTGGTCATGAATGGTTTGGCAATAGTATCACTTCTAAAGATATTGCCGATATGTGGATACATGAAGGATTCACTATGTATACCGAAGCAGTTTATGTTGAATGTCAATGGGGTTCAGAAAAAGCACAAAAGTATTTGAGTGGAATCCAACGCAATGTGGAGAACCAAGAACCAATTATCGGTCAGTATGGTGTTAACCATGAAGGCTCTGGAGATATGTATTATAAAGGAGCGTTGTTGCTGAACACCTTGCGTCATATTATTAATAACGATGACTTATGGTGGAAGCTTCTATTGGATTATGCTACTACCTACAAACACAAAATCATTGACACCGAGACGGTAATTGCTTTTTTTAACAGGGAAAGTAAGATGGATTTGACCTGTGTATTCAATCAATACTTGCGGTTTAAAGACATTCCGAAATTAGAATTACGTATAACGAATAACAAACTAGATTACCAATGGGAGAGTAATGAGTTTAATTTTAAAATGCCTATTGACATTATGATTGATGGTAAAAAAACAAGAATTATACCCACAAACCAATGGCAAACTTCTAAAATAAAAATAAAATCCTTGGAGGATGTTGTAGTTTTAAAGAATGATTTTTATGTAGCGGTTTCTAAAAATTGATTTCGTTTTTTACACCCCAATATAAATTTGAACTTTAAAATTAATCAAATTAAAAGAATCACTTTTGAAGATACTGTCTTAATTTTTAGTAACTTAGTTTCATAATCTAATATACATATACTATGGAAACGCTAAAAATTAAAAGATTAAACAAATGGGCCAACGCTCATTCTTACTATTCGATAGATGTATTGCGAATAGTTTTGGGTATTTTTCTACTTTTTAAAGGATTTACTTTTGTTAGTGACAATCAACAATTAGAAGATGTTATGGCGCCTGTAAGTAACTTTTTAGGAGGTATGTTTGCACTACATTATATCGTTTCAGCACATATTGTTGGAGGTATATTACTAATTTTTGGATTATATACGCGTTGGGCCATTTGGGTACAACTCCCTATTTTAATTGGTGCTGTAATAATCAATCTTATAGGTTATTTCAATTTGCAAAATACGATATTATCGACAGTAACATTACTCGTTTGCTTTTTCTTTCTTATTTATGGAGGAGGTAAAAACTCAGCTGACCATTATTTTAAAATGGAAAAATAATTTTAAAAAAACATTCCGTTGAATAGCATTAGTACTATTCAACGGAATGCTATTAGTGTTACACTAAACTTTCAGTTTTTGTTCTGTTCTTTGAATTTTAGAACTTTCCGTAGAAATTAGTAATATCAAAATAAATTGTTACCTCTTTCCCATCATTAGTTACTATTGAAATCCTATCGAAATTTTTATTGTTTTTACTATCTGTTCCTTGAGATTTCATTTTATAATTAGGGTATAATTTCGAAATAATTACATATTCCGATCTAATTCCTTCTCCTTCATTTTTAGCTTTAATGATGACGGCTTTCTCATAGGACGAGCCATCTCTGTCACTTTGATTTGAAGCTATCTTGGTTTGACTTGTAGAACGAGCATATACTCCTAGGATCAATGCAACTGCTATAATTACCTTTTTCATAATTATAAATTACTTTAAACTTTCTTTTCTTAATACTTTTCCGTTTTCTGTTTCTTTGAATTTTGGTACAAATAGTATTTCTCTTGGATGTTCGTATTTATCTAAAG
>CAIWKX010000269.1 GCA_903913315.1 uncultured Bacteroidota bacterium
AGCTGCTGCTAGCGTCGCTCCTAAAACTTGAGGAGTAACAACATCTGTCAAATCAAAAACTGCGATGCCATCCGTATTGTCATCACATACATGATAATCACTAGGAATATGAGCCACTGGTTTTGGATTCACAATTAAATGCAAAGTAGTATATGACGCGCATATTGGTGCAGCAGGGTCAAAAACTCTAACGTAGATAATCTGACTAAAAGCATTATTGATATTACAATACGGCACATTTTTAGGAATAGGATTCGCTCCTGTTTGCGAATCCGTTAGCGTTAAATGATAGGTGATTTGAATTCCGGGTTGCGTAGAAATCTCAACATCTTTTGTGCCTAAAGTAAATAAACACGAAACTCCATCATTGTTATCGTCGCAAACAATATAGTCTGTTGGCGTTGTAATTACAGGGGAGGAGATTGTTGTAATTTGTATACTAGTTGAGGGTAAAGAACACTGACCAGGATTTGGTGTAAAAGTATACGTTTGAGTTCCAATTGTGGCCGTTGAAATAGTTGTTGGAGACCAAGTTCCAATAAATCCATTGGTAGAAGTAGATGGTAAATTACTTGGTGCAGAATTTTGACAAAAGGGTCCAATAGCGTTAAAACTAGCTAAGGTTGGTGCGGTAACAGTTATGTTCATTGTAGCCGCTGTGGCACATTGCCCAGCTGTTGGAGTAAACGTATAGATTTGAGTTCCTACCGTTGTTGTTGTGATAGTTGTTGGTGACCAAGTGCCTGTAAATCCGTTATTTGAATTAGTAGGTAAAGTAGCAGCCACGGTATTCTGACAATAAGGCCCTAAAGCAGTAAAAGTTGGAATAATTGGAGCAGTAATTGTAATATTCATTGTAGTCGCTGCAGCACACTGCCCAACTGTTGGTGTAAAAGTATAGGTTTGCGTTCCAACCGTTGTCGTTGCAATAGTTGCTGGAGACCACGTTCCTGTAAATCCATTACTTGAAGTTGTTGGTAAAGCAGCAGGCGTGGCATTTTGACAATAAGGACCTATAGCACTAAAAGTAGATGTTATAGGAGTTGTAACCGTAACATTCATTGTTGTTACTGCCGCACACTGCCCAGCAGTAGGAGTGAAAGTATAGGTTTGTGTTCCATTCGTTGTCGTTGCAATAGTTGCTGGCGACCAAGTACCTGCAAAACCGTTATTGGAAGTGAGAGGTAAACTATTTGGCGCTATATTTTGGCAATAAGGTCCTAAAGAAGTAAAAGTTGGTAGTGTAGGTGCTGTAGTAGTTACATTCATTGTAACAGTTGTTGCACATAAGCCAGCCGTGGGGGTAAAAGTATAGGTACGCGTTCCTACTAAAGTAGTTGAAATGGAGCTGGGTGACCAAGTACCTGTAATTCCATTGACAGACATATTAGGTAAATTAGCAGGTATTGCATTTTGGCAATAGGGTCCTAAAGTAGTAAATGTTGGTATTGTTGGCGCACTAATCGTTATATTCATTGTCGCCATTGTGGCACATTGCCCAGCATTTGGCGTAAAAGTATACAGTTGAGTTCCTACTGTTGTTGTAGCTATTGTAGCTGGCGACCAAGTTCCAATAAATCCATTTGTGGATGTTGTTGGTAGATTGGCAGGCGTTGCATTTTGACAATAGGGACCTAACGCAGTAAATGTTGGTACTGTTGGAACATTTATAGTTACACTCATTGTTGCTGTAGTAGCGCATTGCCCTGTACTTGGCGTAAAATTATAAGTTTGGGTTCCGACGGAGGTGGTTGAAATTGTTGCAGGAGACCAAGTACCCGTGAATCCATTAGTAGAAGTTGCTGGTAAATTGGCAGGTATGGCATTCTGGCAATACGGTCCTAAAGCAGTAAAAGTTGGTGTAACGGGAGCCGTAACTGTTACATTCATTGTAGTTGTTGTAGCACATTGGCCGGCGCTTGGTGTAAAAGTATAGGTTTGAGTTCCAACAGTGGTGGTTGAAATAGTGGCTGGCGACCATGTACCTGTAAATCCATTACTAGAAGTTGCTGGAAAATTGGCAGCTATAGCATTTTGGCAATAGGGTCCTAGAGCATTAAATGTTGGCGCAATGGGATTTGTTATTGTTACATTTACTATTTGTACAGTGGCACAAGGGAAAAGAATTGAATTTGGTGTAAAGGTATAAGGTGTTGTTCCGACAGAAGAACTACTAATTATAGCGGGTGACCATGTTCCTGTAATTCCATTGGGAGAAGTATTGGTTAATAATGGTACTGCTCCGCCAAGACAGATTGATGAAATTGCTGCGAAATTAGGAGTAGTAATAGTGGTACATGCTGTGTTACAGGTTACGGTCATTGGTGCAACACAAGAAACTCCATTGGCAGATATAGTAAAAGTAATCGAAGTTCCAGGAGATAATCCTGTTACAGTATAATTTGAAGGTGCTACCCATGTTCCTGTAATGGGTGGACCTCCAGCAATAGAATAGGAATATGAAAAAGTAGTTTGTCCTACATTGCTAAAATCAAAATTCATTGATGTTGGAGTTGTGTTAGGACTTGCTAGATTACAATACAAACCTAAAGAAGGGCCTGAATAGGCTATGTTTACTACTATTGGAACCCTGACACTTTCGCAACCTGCTATAGTTTGGCTCACATAATAAGTGGTCGTTCCTGGTGTTGTTGTTGATGGAGTAGGAGGTATAGTAGAAGCAGTTCCTCCTATTGCATTAGTGCCATACCAGTTTATTGTTCCTCCTACTAAGGCAGTAGCAGACAATGGGGTAGCTACAGCATTAGGGCAGTAACTTATTGGTGAGGTAACAGTAGGTGGATTTGTTATAGTAAACGTAATAGTTAGTGTAGATACTCGTGTTAAAACACAACCTGTAGTACTTGTTTTGATAGCGGTAAGAGTGATCACAATTGAAGTACCAGTTGCATTGGGATCAATAGTATAATTCGTTAATAAACTAGTCGGATTAGAAAACGTTCCACTTGAAGCTGTCCATAAAACCGAATCTTGATCTTGTGCTGTTCCTACAAGACTTACTGTAGTTCCTTTACAAGCAGTGATAGCATTTCCTGCATTAACTAAAAATGGAGGAATTGGAGCGATACAACCATTATTAATATAGGTTGGTGTTCCTGATGGTGAATAATTAACGGTAGCTCCATCATTATCAGATACTGTTCCTCCATAAGTGCCATAGATATTCACCAATAAACTTCTGTCATAGCTAACGGATTCTGAACAAGCTCCCCCAAAAGACATTACTAAAGTTCTTATACCAGGAGTTACATTATAATTAGCAAAATTACCCCCAATGGTACTTGGGTTATTTTGAAAAATCATATAAATAGTTCCAGTAAGTGAACCAAAGGAGTTAAAAGTAGTATTTAGGTTGAAACTTGTTACAAGTATAACAGTAGCATTGGCAGGCAAAACACCATTTGTAGGTTCAAGAATTTGACCGCAACCTCCTGCTGCTGCAATATCGGCATTTAAAGCAGCTACCTTGGTGGCTGTGGTTGCATTTTGAATTACGCCGAGCCAAGGGTTAGCTCCATTAGGCCACGTTACTGTTAATGTGTTTACATTTAAACTGGTACCTCCCACTTGAAAACGAACCATTTCATTAAATCCTTCTTCGTTCACTGGATTGTTTGGAGAACAGGCATCTACAAGTATACTCTGAATTGTAAAACATTGAGAAAATGTTTTTTGAGTAATAAAAAGGCATAGAACTATAAAAAAAAGTAAGTAGTTTGGTATCTTTTTTAACATTATTATTTATGTAAAATGATAACGCAAAAATAGATAATTTAATTTATAGTAAAGTCAAATCAAAGTTAATAATGCCAGTATTAGTATAAAACAAAAAAAATCTCAAGAAAGTTCTTGAGATTTTTATTGGTGGGGAGAGTAGGATTCGAACCTACGAAGACGTAGTCAGCAGATTTACAGTCTGCCCTCGTTGGCCGCTTGAGTATCTCCCCATTTGCCTTGCGAGGGTGCAAATATATAAACACTTTTTATGTTTGCAAATTAATTTAAAATTTAATTTTTTATTTTTTCGTTAGGAGTATCGTAGTGGTTTATTTTGAAGAGGTTATAGAATATAATTTTTATCGTTATATGAAAATAATTTAGTAAGGTTTAGATTTATATTTATATTTATTTGTGATTAATCTATGAAAATCTATCAATTTAGACATTTATATTATTTATCTTAGATAATAATAAAAAAACTATTCTCATTTATAGATAATCAACATCTAAAATATAAAGTAGATAAATAATTTATAATAATCTTAAAGTAATTTATTATAATTTTATAAATTAAATTTTAAGAGTACTTAATTTTTAATCCATTTAGAAATCAGCTCTTCTAAAATTTCTCTTATAATGGGTTTAGAAGCATAATCGTTCATTCCGGCTTCAATACATTTTTCTCTTTCGCCTACAACGGTTCCGGCAGTAAGTGCAATAATAGGAACGTGTTCCCCTTTGGTAGTTTGTCTTATTTCATTGGTAGCTTCATAACCATTCATTACTGGCATCTGCACATCCATAAGGATAAGGTCAGGATGTAATACGTTAAATTTCTCAACACCTATTTTTCCGTTTTCTGCTTCAAAGATTGTTCCGTTAGGTATAATTTGTTTGACTAAAGTTTTTGCCAAAAGCATATTTATTTTGTTATCTTCCACAATTAGAATTTTGAAGTTTTCTTGTCCATAGTCAATTTCTGTTCGGTTGCTTATTACGATATCAAGTTTTTCAATATCTTCATTACTAACTTCATCAGATGTTTTTAAGAATAAATCAAAGTAAAATTTGCTTCCTTGGTCAACATTACTCTCAATATTTAATTTGCTATCCATTAGCGATAACAATTGATTTGAAATGGTCAGTCCTAATCCAGTACCACCAAATCTTCGAGTAGTAGAATTATCACCTTGTGAGAATGCATTGAAAATTTGTTCTTGGAAATCTTTTTTAATTCCAATTCCAGTGTCTTTTACTGAAAAGTGAAGTTTTGTTTTATTACTGTCCAAAGAAGTTATATTTTGAATAGTCACAGTTATTTTTCCTTTTTCAGTAAATTTCACGGCATTTCCTAAAAGATTGATTAGAATTTGTTTCACCCTAATACTATCAGCCCAAACATATTTTGGAACACATTCTTCTATATTGAGCTCTAAGACTAGTTTTTTAATATTAGTATCATATTTTACTAATTCAATTACTTGATTTACCAATTCTCGTAAATCATATTTCTTAATGTCAAGCTCTAATTTTCCAGATTCTATTTTAGAGAAATCCAAAATGTCATTTATGATTTCCATTAAAGAATTGGCCGATTCAGTAATTGTATTCATATAATTTCTTTGAATAGCTTCTAGTTTTGTGTTCTTTAACAACCCAGTGAACCCAATGATTCCGTTTAGAGGGGTTCTAATTTCGTGACTCATATTAGCTAAGAATTCCGATTTAGCTTTGTTAGCAGCTTCGGCATATTCTTTATCTTTAATAGCGCTTTCGGTTTCAATACGTTGTGTGATATCAGTAAAAATACCTACGATAAATTCTATTTTATCATTTTTTACAATAGGTTCACCAAATTCTTCTACCCAAACAACATGCCCATCTCTATGTATAATTCTATAGATAAGGTGAATTTTGTGAATTTTTTTATTTAATTCTTCGGCCTCTTTTATCAAATCAGGAACGTCATCTGGATGAACAATGTCTAAATAAAAAACTCGATTTTCAATGAAATCTAGTTTTGAGTAACCAGTTAATTTTTCAACTTCATTGTTTAGATAAATTTTAGACCAGTGTTCATCGTATTTACTCAAATGTACGGTTCCTGGAATGTTATTGGCTAATAATCTAAACCGTTCTTCACTTTCTTGAATGATCGTTTCATTTAAATTTCTTTCTAAAGTGGAAGAAATGATACTGGTTAATATTAGTAAGGTCGAAACTTCTTCTTCATACCAATAACGTTCATTTTTTGTATGGTTTAAAACAATTACACCATCCAATTTGTTTTTCACAAAAATAGGAAGGCATAATATTGATTTTGTTCCAAAGCTAGAAAAAAATATTCTAGCATTTTCATTCTCTATGCGGCTAACAATATTAAAATAAGGTTGATTGTTAAACAGTTTTTGCATTGCAAAATCAAAATCAGTAATAGGAAAGTTAATAAGTGCAGGATGAAGTTCATTCATAGTCTTACTCTCAGAAAACCATCTGTTTTTTTGACTTAATGTTTGCGTTTCATGATTCAGTTCAAAATAGGACATTTTATCTACTTGAATTACTGTTCCAATAGTGTTTAAAACCTCATTGAATATTTCTCTTTTATCACGGTTAATTAAAAATTTGTTGGTAAGCCGGGTAATTTCTGTTAGAATTTTGTTTTTGTATTCTAATTTCTTTTCGGCCTCAAGACGTTGATTGGTTTCAATTGCAACGGCTAAAAAGTCGGAAACAGAACGTGCAAAGTTAATATCTTCATTATCCCATTTTTTGATTTTAAAAGTCGATTCAAGACATAGGACCCCAATTAATTCACCGTTAAGATAAATAGGTGTATCCAACAATGAATAGATTTCGTTCGAATGGAAATAATCGTCGCAAAACTCTAATGTATCATTACTCTTGTAAACATCAGGAGCAATTATTTGGTTTTCTTTTTCAATAGCTTCAAAATAATTAGGAATGTCCTTTCGATATAAAATAGTTCCGTCTTCAAATAAATCTTTATCTAAAAAATAAAGTTTTTTACATTTTAAAGAATCTTTCTCATAATCCCAATAGCTAACTCTGTTTATTTCAACTTTCTCAGCTATAGTTTTAATAGTATATGATAATGTTTCATCAAATACTTCTGATTTCAGTTGATTCTTGAGCGTAATATTTTTAAGTGTTTCGTTATAAGTTTTTATTTTTTGTTCTTTTCTTGTTTTTTTTGTTTCAATTTCTTTCAGTAGGGTAATGTCTCTTGCTATAACAGTGTATCCAATTATTTTGTCGAATTCATTTCTCTTGATTGAAACATTATGTGACAACCATGTCGTTTGCTCATTTTTATTAATAATTGGAAAAACTAAGGTTTCAAAAGAGGTTTTGCTTTTTTCAGGTTTGCAGTAAAATGCTATAACTTGTTCTTTATAATCCGCTCTAATAAACTCATGATAATATCTTCCCAAAAGTTCATTAGGTTTGTACCCAGATATTTTTTCGGAGTATTTATTTATAAAAGTGTATTTCCCATTACTGTCTGTTTCATAAATAATGTCATTAGCATTTTCAATTAAATTTTCATATTGTTTTTGTAAATGAATTTGATCTGTAACATCTTGACCAATTCCAATTACTAAATTATCAGAAAATTTTCGGTCTTTCCATTGAATGAATTTATATTCTCCATTTTTGCATTTCAATTTCCTAATATAAAATTTATTATCAACGTAATTTTCATGATAAGCATCTCCAATAAAATCGGGGTCTTCAGTGAGTTCCCAAAAACCCATACCCATAACATCTTCCTTATCATATCCTAAAAACTCAGTTATTTGATCGCTGCAAAATAGTACTTCCCCTTTTTTATTTGTTGCTATGGTCAGTATATTTCCTCTGTTTACTATTTCATCAGCAAACTTTGATTTATTTGTCTCATCTGTAATTGATAAATGACGAGCCAAATGAACTGAAACAATAAAGAAAAAAGAACAAATTACAATCACAGCAAGATGCACAGGAAGATAGCCAATTACCGCCAAAAAAGCCAATAATGCAATTGAAAAACCTACAAAAATCCAATATTGAAATATGTTTTTAAAAATATAATAGGACATAAAAAAACAAGTAAAAACTCCAGGTAAATTTACAAGTTCAAATGGTTTGTCTCCAATAATCTTGACAATAAATAAAAAATAAGTAATATAAATAGTAATACTGATTATTTGAAGATTCTTAATGACAAATTTAGAATACTCACTTAAGAAGTAGACAGTAATTAATGCCAAACTTACCATTGAATACATTAGTAATTGACTATGCAATCTAATTTTAAAAAACTCTGTAATTATTTCTACACTAGGAATTGTTAAACCTATAAAAAGTAATGTCAATCGATATTGTTCAATGCTAGATTCAATTTTATCATTGGCGCCCAAAATTTTTGTTCTAAACAGGCTTACTTTTTTGAAAGCAGTTACTGCTAAAACTGTCATTAAAATTAAAAAAGGAAGCAGTAACCAATAATTGGAATCAGGAATAACTATAAAATTGAAATTGATCAAACTAAGCGTACTACTTAATTTCAGTGGAAATACCTTTACAATTAAATTAAAAGAAAAAATTAAATGCATGCTTAATGGCATAAAATTTAGTGGGTTAGGTTAATCTTTTATTAAAGCAATAGTAATGAATAATACTGAATAATAAAAATTTATTACGACCATTTTAAAAAATATTTTAACATTTTCAACCTATTTCTATATGGGGCATACCTTAAGGGCAAATCCAACCACAGCCCTTTTTTAACAATTGCTTTTTTATGTGAAAAAGTATCAAAACTCAATTTTCCATGGTATGCCCCAATACCACTATGACCAACACCACCAAATGGAAGTCTATTATTTGAAAAATGAATTATGGTATCATTGATACAACCACCTCCAAATGAATATTTTTTGACAATTTCTCTGGCCCATTTACTATTATTTGAAAAAACATATAACGACAATGGTTTTTCATACCTTGAAATTATCGATTCAATCTCTTTTTCATTCTGATAGCTAATAATGGGAAGTATTGGTCCAAATATTTCATCTTGCATCACTAAACTATCTAATTTAGATTCATCCAATAATGTCGGGGAGATATAATAATCTGAAGCATTGGATTGACCTCCAAATAAAATAATTTCATTTTCTAAAAATGACTGCAATCGTAACCAATTTTTTTTATTTACAATTCTTGGAAAATCATAAGATTGTTCTGGATTTTCGCCATAAGCCAGTATAATTTCGTCTTTAAGAGCCTCCACCAATTTTGATTTTATTTTAGTAGAAACTAAAATATAGTCAGGAGCAATGCAAGTTTGTCCTGCATTGATAAACTTGCCCCAAACAATTCGTTTGGCTGATAATTTTAAATTACAATTTTCATCTATTATACATGGGTTTTTGCCTCCAAGTTCTAATGTTAGTGGCGTAAGAAATTCAGCAGCAGCTTTAGCTACTATTTTGCCTACCGCAATACTTCCAGTGAAAAAGATATAATCCCAACGCTGTAAAAGTAATTGCTGGGAAGTTTCTACACTGCCTTCTTTTACTTCAACATGATTTCTATCAAATACTTCAGTAATAATTTTAAAAATTATTGCAGAAGTATTTGGAGTAAGTTCAGAAGGTTTTACAACAACTTGATTTCCTGCCGCAACCGCAGCAATCAAAGGACATAATGCCAATTGATAAGGATAGTTCCAAGGAGCAATAATTAACACCTTTCCATAAGGTTCACTCAAAATAAAATCGGAGGAAGGAAAGTTTAATAATGAAGGTAAAACCCATTTAGGTTTTGCCCAACTGTCAATGTTTTTAATAGTGCTTTTTAATTCAGAAAGGACATAATTTGTTTCAGTGACAACTGCTTCAAATTCAGATTTTTTAAAATCTGTATATAGCGCAGTAATAATCTCATTTTCATGTTGAATAACAACACTTAAAAGTTGTCTTAATTTCTCTTTTCTGTAATTTATATTAGTTTTATATTCCATAGAAAATTATAAAAAGGCCCATCTAAAACCAGTATAAAAATCGGCTTGTTTTCCATTGTTTGTGAGGGAAGAAACGATCGAATTAGAACCTAAATAAAATCCTCCCAATCGAAAGCCAAATCCAACAGTAGTTCCTGAAATTTGATTGTTCGAAATGGGAACATAGGTTTCAAAAAAACCTAAATTGATTCGAGGTGTAATCGATACTATATTCAAGGCGGTTATTTGATCGTTCTCACTATCTTTTCTCACCTTTTGTTGCATATAACCTGTTATATATATTTTTGAAACAATTTTGAAATCACTGTATAAAGAAAAAAGAGTAGGAAGGTTTACTTTGAAATCTTTTTGACCATCAATTTTGGTTAAATACCCATTACTGTATAATATATTTTCAACCTGATTTAAATTGGTAACATTGTTAAATACATTCAAGTTTAAACCGTTAGGATTGGGAACGTTAGGATGAATACTTAAAATGTAATTAGTAGAGGCATTGTTATTGTCTTTGTAGGTCATGCTTCCAATATTTCTGACAGCAAAACCCGCTTTGATTTTATATTTTTTAAGACCATCTTTCAATTTATAAGTAAAACCAATGTCACTAGCCATTCCGTTCAATCCGCCATAAATTGATTTGGTATAATCACTAAAATTTGAAAAATTATTGGCTAAACTACCTGAATAAGCAATATTTAAATTAGCAGGTTGATTGGTGGTCAAATAAGAATCTCCTCCTATATTGGATATGTTTCCGTTTAATCCGTATAGTCCTAAATTGGAATAAGAGCCTGGAAACAATAATTTCAATGTAATACCAGCACTAAAACTGTGTTTTTCAGTATCAATCAAAGGATGTGCAATTGAAAAACCTAGTTCTCCATAGGAAGTCCCTATTAAACGTTGATTATAATTATTGTTGATTACCGTTAATGCAGCGGAGGCATTTTTATTGTTAATTGCATTTCCAATATTTGGGTCAATATCAATTAAATCAAACTTTACATTCGCTTTTGAAGTGATAGCAAAACCCCATTTGAGCAATTTCACAGCAACACTAGGTCCAACTATCTGTCCATCAAAACGAAGGTTCACAGGATCATTCCCTTTAAAAATTAAATCTTGTAAATTACCACCCGATGTCAAATCGCTAAAACCAATTCGATTATTGGTAGCATCAAAACTAACACCATATAAGTTGATTTCAATTTTTTTTGATAAATTTGAAAATTCTGCAGGATTAATAATTCCATTTAAAATTCCAACACGACTTGAAGTACTTATTCCTGAAAAATGATCTTGAGTAAATCCATCCCAAGAAATTAATAAAATTAGAGATAAAAGTAAGTTTTTCATAATTGCAGATTTTAGGTTAGGAGTTATAAAGATAACAAACTAAATCAAAAATGTGATAAAAAACTTAAAATTGTTTAGATAGCATTCCAGATAACTTCATTGGGTGTAGGTGCTACCAAAATCAATTCTTCTTTGGAAACAGGATGAATAAAAACTAGTTTTCTAGCATGTAAATGAATGCCTCCATCTGGATTACTTCGGTCAAAACCATATTTTAAATCGCCTTTTATAGGACAACCAATTGCAGATAATTGTGCGCGGATTTGATGATGTCTTCCCGTATGTAAATTGATTTCTAAAACAAAATAAGTATTCAATTCTTTGAATATTTTATAATCCAATAAGGCTTTTTTGCTATCGGGTACTTCTTTTATATGGGCTCTGGAAGTGTTGTTCTTTTCATTTCTTTTCAGGTAATGAATGAGATGATCTTCATTATTGGGAGGTTTGTTTTTAACTACTGCCCAATACGTTTTTTGTGTTGCTCTTTCGCTAAACATTTTATTCAAACGCTCTAAAGCCTTTGATGTTTTTGCAAAAACAACTATGCCGGTAGTAGGTCTGTCCAATCGATGAACAACTCCTAAAAAGACTTCGCCAGGCTTGTTGTATTTTTCTTTAATGTAGTCCTTGATTAATTCAGAAAGCGGTTTGTCACCCGTTTTATCACCTTGCACAAGATCGCCCACACGTTTGTTAATCACTATAATGTGATTATCTTCATGAATAATTTGTAAGTTATCTTTGTTGGAAAAAATTTTGTATGCCAAAATATACTAGTTACTAATCATTAACATCTAATCTCTATTAGTACTGCTCATTACCATTCGGAAAATCTTTCGATTTCACATCGGCAACATAATTTCCAATAGCAGTTGTCATTTGTTCATATAAATCTAAATAACGACGTAAGAATCTTGGACTGAATTCGTTGTTCATTCCCAGCATATCATGGATTACTAAGACTTGTCCATCCACACCACCACCAGCACCAATTCCAATAACAGGAATAGAAATACTTTTCGACACTTTTTCTGCTAAATGTGCAGGTATTTTTTCCAAAACTAAAGCAAAACATCCTAGTTTTTCTAATAATTTAGCATCTTCCAAAAGTTTCTCCGCTTCGGCATCTTCTTTAGCTCTAACGGTATATGTTCCAAATTTATAAATAGATTGAGGAGTCAATCCTAAATGCCCCATAACAGGAATTCCAGCATTTAATATTTTTTTGATAGAATCTTTAATTTCGCTTCCACCTTCCAATTTTACCGCATGTCCACCGCTTTCTTTCATAATTCGGATAGATGAACGCAAGGCCTCTTTAGGATCGGATTGATAACTTCCAAAAGGTAAGTCGACCACAACTAAAGCTCTGTCTACTGCTCGCACAACACTACTGGCATGATAAATCATTTGGTCAAGCGTAATAGGCAATGTAGTTTCGTGTCCCGCCATAACATTACTAGCTGAATCACCCACTAAAATAACATCAACACCAGCAGTATCTACAATTTTTGCCATCGTAAAATCATAAGCTGTTAACATCGAAATTTTTTCACCATTAGCCTTCATTTCAATTAATGATTTGGTGGTAATTCTTTTATAATCTTTTTTTGCTACTGACATGAATAGTAAATATTAATTGATAACTTTTTAATTTAAGATTGTAAAAGTACTAAAATCGATTAGTTTGTGATGTAATGAAAAAAATAAATCTTTATATTTTTTGTGCCTAAATTAATTTTTTACAAGCAACTATCAATGTAGATTTGCAATAAATTAATGGCAATTGACAAAGTGTTATACAAAAATGCAATCAATTTGGTAAGAACTTCTATTGAAAATAATTTATTTGGAAAAGTTTATATAGATTTGCTGTCTAGAATAGTTACTGTAAGTAAGTAATAAACTTACAGCTGCAAAATATTCAGTCTAATGGTATTTATAATTATAATGAAAAAGCTTTGATACATCAATTCATTCTTAATGCAATTTGGGGACAAAGCTATTTGGAACAAACACACTACTTTAGTGAATTTATGGTACCACTTCGGAAAATAAAGAAACAAATCCTAATCGAAATTTTAATCCTGCAAAAGAAACTATTACCGAATTCGGTGATGGATATCAATTTTATACAAATGAATAAACAATAATTAGCTACAACATGAATGAATCTACGAAGCATAAAATAACCGCGCTAACTTTATTAGTGGCACTTGGAATTATTTACGGAGATATTGGAACCAGTCCGTTATATGTAATGAAAGCCATAATTGGAGACAAGCCAATCAACGAATTGTTAGTATATGGAGGCGTTTCTTGCGTTTTTTGGACATTAACATTTCAAACTACTTTAAAATATATTATTCTAACACTTTCTGCCGATAATCATGGTGAAGGAGGTGTTTTTTCTTTATATGCTTTAGTAAAACGATTTGGAAAAGGTAAATTAGTTATTCCAACTATTCTTGGAGCAACTACACTTTTAGCAGATGGAATTATTACTCCCCCAATTTCTGTTGCCTCTGCGGTAGAAGGGCTGGGAGATGTGATTCCAAATATTCCAACAATCCCAATTGTTGTGGTTATTATCTCTTTATTATTTATCTTTCAACGTTTCGGAACACATAAAGTGGGATCTATTTTTGGACCTGCTATGTTTGTTTGGTTTTGTATGTTATTTGTGCTAGGAGTTTCTCAAATAATGATTCATCCAGGAATTATCAAAGCGTTAAACCCAATGTATGGGTACGAATTGCTTACACAATATCCAAAAGGGTTTTGGTTACTTGGAGCTGTTTTCCTATGTACAACAGGAGCAGAGGCTTTATATTCCGATTTGGGGCATTGTGGAAAAGAGAATATTCGTTTGACTTGGATTTTTGTAAAAGTAAGTTTAGTTGCAAATTATTTAGGGCAATCGGCTTGGTTAATGAGTCAAGGAAAACAATTCTTAGAAGGAAGAAATCCATTTTATGCCATCATGCCGCATTGGTTTTTATTGGCAGGTGTAATAATTTCTACATTTGCAACCATAATTGCGTCACAAGCATTGATTAGTGGCTCATTTACTTTAATTAATGAGGCCATTTCATTGAATTTTTGGCCTAGAGTTACACTTAAAAACCCAACAAATTTAAAAGGACAAATCTATATTCCATCAATTAATAATATTCTTTGGTTTGGATGTGTTTTGATGATACTATATTTCAAAAACTCAACCAATATGGAAGCCGCTTATGGATTTTCCATTACCATTGCCATGATGATGACCACAGTATTATTAGGTTATTATTTAATTTTTATTCGAAAAGTCAGTATGTCTGTAGTGACCTTAATTTTAGTTTTATTTGCTATAATTGAGGTGTCGTTTTTTATTGCCAATGTGTCTAAAATCAAACAAAGATGGATGTTCTTGTTTTTCGAATTGTTCATATTTATGGTGATGTATGTATGGTATTATTCAAGAAAAATTAATAACACCTTTTTAAGGTTTACTAATTTGATGGAACAAACACCATTATTAAAAGAATTAAGCGAAGATGATAGTATTCCAAAATATGCAACGCATTTAATTTATCTTTCAAAAGCTGATAAAACGAATGAAATTGAGGAAAAAATAATCAAATCTATTTTTGCCAAAAAACCAAAAAGAGCCGATGTATATTGGTTTTTGCATATCAATAGAACTAATGATCCTTTTGCTTTAAACTATGAGGTGGTTGAATTATTAGATGATAAAGTGATCAAAGTAGTATTAAATGTTGGTTTTAGAATTCAACCCAAAGTAGAATTGTATTTCAAAAAAATTGTACAAGAATTAGTGGAAAGAAAAGAGTTAAACTTACACATTCGCCCTGATGGTTCTACTAAATACAATAATGAACCTGATTTCAAATTTGTAATTATTGAAAAATTTATTTCTGTTGAAAATGAATTTGCTTTCAAAGAAGGATGGATGTTAACAACCTATTTCTGGTTGAAAAAATTATCACTATCAGATGAAAAAGCATTTGGATTGGATAAAAGTGATGTTAAAATTGAGGAATATCCAATGGTGTATTCGCCAACATTAAATATTCCGTTACATAGAAAAAACGAATAAATTTGTATAATTAATGCAAATACATTTTGAAAAATATCCTAATAATTGATGACGAGGAAAAACTTCGTGGGCTTTTAGCTCGAATTGTTAAATCAGAAGGGTTTGATGTCATCGAGGCACCCGATTTAAAATCAGGTTTCAAAAAAATGGAACAAAATGATATAAATGTGGTGCTTTGTGATGTTAAGTTACCTGATGGAAATGGTGTGGATTTTCTTCAAAAGATTAAAACAAACTTTCCTTTAACCGAAGTGATTTTGTTAACGGCTTTTGGTAAAATTGCTGATGGCGTTCAAGCTATGAAAAATGGCGCTTTCGATTATATTGTAAAAGGGGATGATAATGATAAAATTATTCCGCTACTCAACAAAGCTTTTGAAAAAGTGCAACTGCAAAAGAAAGTGATGCAACTTGAAAGAAGAATTTCTGATAAATATTCATTTGATACTATTGTTGGAAAATCTAAAGCAATTGAACAAGTAATTGATTTGGCTAAAAAAGTAGCTAAAACAAATTCAACCGTACTATTAACGGGAGAAACAGGAACAGGAAAAGAAGTTTTTGCACAATCGATTCACGAAAACAGTTCACGCGCCACTAAGTCTTTTGTAGCTTTAAATTGCAGTACTTTTAGTAAAGAAATATTAGAAAGCGAATTGTTCGGACACAAACAAGGTGCCTTTACAGGAGCTATAAAAGATAAAAAAGGATTTATTGAAGAAGCAAATGATGGCACTCTTTTTTTAGATGAAATTGGTGAAATGCCACTTGAATTACAAGCTAAATTACTACGGGTTTTAGAAACGAATGAGTTTATAGCCATTGGTGACACCACTCCTAAAAAATCTAATTTTCGATTGATAGCTGCAACCAATCGAGATTTAAAAATAGAAAGCGAAGAACATCGTTTTCGTTCCGATTTATATTTTAGATTGAACATTTTTGAAATCAATATTCCACCATTAAGGGAAAGAATAAAGGATATTGCTCCTTTAATTCATTTTTTTGTAAAACAATATTCCTCTTCTATTAATAAAAAGGCATTGCAAATTGATGATGATTTCCTTCAAAAATTAGAAATCTATCATTGGCCAGGAAATGTTAGAGAGTTAAAGAATGTTATAGAAAGAGCTGTAATATTGACTAATGGAGAGATGCTAACAGCCGATGTCTTGCCCTATGAAATTCAGCATCAGAATAAAGGTCAAAACAAATCAATGTCAGCATTTTCCATGAATAGTGTTGAAAAATTACACATTCAAAAAGTATTAAATTATACTAAAGGTAATAAAGCAGAAACCGCTAGATTACTTGAAATTGGTATTGCAACATTATACAGAAAAATAGAAGAATTTGGTTTATAATTAAATAAAATAATGCTATGTCCCATAATTCTTCTTTTCAGAAAAAAATAACTTTTGCAGGCTCTCTTATTGCTATAGGTATTGTGTTTGGAGATATTGGAACCTCTCCTTTATATACTTTAAATGCTGTTTTTCATAATAGAATCATTACCGAGACAATAGCGCTGGGTAGTTTAAGCTGTATTTTTTGGACACTTTTTTTTCAAACGACTTTAAAATATGTAATTATTACGCTGCAAGCTGACAATAATGGTGAGGGTGGAATTTTTTCATTGTATGCCTTAATAAGAAGATATTTTGGAAAATGGCTTATTTTTCCAGCGATGGCGGGTGGCGCATTTTTAATAGCTGACGGAATTATTACACCGCCAATTTCAGTTGCATCTGCCATTGAGGGAGTGCAACAAGTGGTTCCTGGTTTTAATGCTGTACCTATTATTATAGCCATACTTATTGGATTATTTATTTTTCAACAATTCGGAACCGAAAAAATAGGAAAGGTTTTTGGACCCGCTATGGTCATTTGGTTTACTTTCATCGGACTTTTAGGAGCCTTTGCCATTGGCGGTAATTGGGGTGTTTTAAAGGCTATTAATCCCTATTATGCCTACAAAATGTTGGTTATTGAACCTGGTGGTTTTTGGCTCTTAGGAAGTATTTTTCTTTGTACAACGGGTGCAGAAGCGCTATATAGTGATATGGGACATTGTGGTAGAAATAATATTAGGATCAGTTGGATATTTATTAAAATTACTTTGGTTTTGAGTTATGCTGGGCAAACGGCTTGGTTATTAAATCATGTGGGTGAAACCATTGGTACAATAAGCCCTTTTTATCATACTGTGCCGCATAGTATTTATTGGTTTGCTCTAGGAATTGCCACTTTGGCTACAATCATTGCATCTCAAGCTTTAATTAGTGGTTGCTTCACCTTAATAAATGAAGCCATTCGTTTGGATATTTGGCCAAGACATTTGGTGCAATTCCCTGGAAATATTAAGGGTCAATTATACATTCCATTCATAAATTGGACATTAATGTTCGGATGTATTGGAATGGTTTTATATTTTAAAGAAAGTACAAAAATGGAAGCTGCTTTCGGATTGAGTGTTACATTAACTATGATAATGAGTACTATTCTGATCTTTTTCTATCTTAAAATGAGACGAGTTTCCTTTATTTGGATAGCCTTAATAACAATGTTGTTTCTTTCCATTGAATTTAGTTTTTTAATGGCCAATCTTCAAAAAATTGCGGAAGGAGGTTGGATTACATTATTAATAGGTTCTGTTTTATTTATGATTATGTTTATTTGGAACAAAGGGAAGAAAATTAAAGATAGCATTACCAAACTTGTTGCCATTGAAAATTATATCCCAATTTTAAAACAACTGAGTTTTGATGAAAATATTCCAAAATTCACTACGAACCTAGTTTTTTTAACATCTTCCAACAGCCATGGTAAAATTGAACAATCGGTAATAGATAGTATTTTAAATACAGGAACACCCAAAAGAGCTGATGTATATTGGTTTATCCATGTAAATGTAACCAATGAACCTTATGGATTAAATTATAATGTGGAAACTATCGTTAAAGATGATATCTATCAAATCGTTTTTAATTTAGGATTTAGAATTGAGCCTAGAATCGATTATTATTTCCGGGAAGTAATTGCAGAAATGGTTTCAAATAAAGAAGTTAATCTTTCCAATAGTAAAGAAATAAAATATCAAAAACATGCCTTTGGCGATTTCAAATTCGTGGTTAGAAACAGTTTCTTATCGTATGATAATAATATGCCATTTTGGAAAAATATTATTATGAAAAGCTATTATAATCTAAAATATTTAAGTGTTAAAGAGCAGATCAATTTTGGATTGGATAAAAGTAATTTTATTGTCGAAAAATTCCCTTTAATTGTTATTCCTTTCAATGAAAACAAATTGATTAGAAATCAAAAATAATAAAATTTAACCTTATCATTTTAATAAAAGCCTATCAAAATGATAGGCTTTTTATTTATTGTTTTATTTTATAAAATCAATATAGTATTGTTCTACTGACATTTAAAACAATCCGTAACTTTATGGTACATATTTTGGCATAAGCGATGAAGAACTAATAATTCATTGTTATGAAAAATAAAATAAATACGATTTATAAACAAGCAGAACGCTTTGCTGAAATCACCAACAAAGCTATCATTTCAGGAAATATTTCAAGAGCAAACAAATTATTAAATAATGCTGAAAATATTTTTGAGTCAGGTAGTAATGAAACAAAAAATGTAATTTCTAATGTCTATGTCTATTCTGTTTCCACTTTTATGGAATTGAGAAATTGCAATATTTCCAATCTTTTTCCGAAATCATTAAAGGCGGAATACATAAAGCAAATAAATGCTTCAGGAGTTTAATTAACCTTAATTTTTTATATATGATAAGCACTATTATTTTACTCGGATTAGGAGTTTTCCTATTTGCAATTTGTTTTAAAACAGTCGAATTTTTTGAAAAAATTTAAATTATGATAGCACTATTTATTATCGCTCTAGCTGTTTTTGTCTACTTGGTTTATGTTTTAATTAAACCTGAAAAATTTTAAAAGAAACAAGGCATATAGTAAATAAGTTCTGGCCGTTGTTGTACAGTGATAATCGCAAATGCAATGGTTTACTTTGTTTATATAAAAGCCAAAAGTTTATTTAATAACAAATATTAAAATTATGAATATAGAAATTCTTGGTGTCATAACTGTTTTTATTGTATCAATTGTTTTAGCAATCCCAATAGGAAAATATATTGCTAAAGTGTACACTGGAGATAAAACTTTTTTAGACCCAATTTTTAATCCAATTGAACGCTTTATTTTTAAAATAAGTGGAATCAATGATAAAGAAGAAATGAATTGGAAACAACACCTAAAAGCACTTTTGAGTGTTAATTTGGTTTGGTTTATTCTTTGTTTTTTCGTTTTAATCTTTCAAGGAAATTTACCATTAAATCCAGATGCTAACCCATCAATGACACCTGATTTAGCATTTAATACTGCAATATCATTTGTGGTAAATTGTAATTTACAACATTATTCAGGAGAAACAGGTTTGACTTATTTATCTCAAATGTTTTTGATGTTCTTGCAATTTGTTTCTGCTGGTGTAGGTATGGCAGCAGCGGCAATGGTTTTTAATGCAATGAAGGACAGATCAACTGAGCAGTTAGGTAATTTTTATAATTATTTTATTAAAAGTTGTACTCGAATTTTATTACCGCTTTCAGCAATTGTTGCTGTGGTATTAATCTTTAGTGGAACTCCAATGACCTTTGAAGGCAAAGACAAAATAACTACTTTGCAAGGAGCAACAGTTGAAGTTTCTCGTGGTCCTGCAGCCGCTTTCATTGGAATTAAACACATTGGTACTAACGGAGGAGGTTTCTTTGGGGCCAATTCAGCACATCCACTAGAAAATCCAACTTATTTTACAGATGCTGTTGAACTTTGGGCACAACTTATTATTCCTCTAGCAATGATATTTGCCTTAGGGTTCTATCTTAAAAAACGAAAATTATCCTATGTCATTTTTGGCGTAATGACCATTGGATTTTTGCTCTTGGTGATTCCAACAATGATCTCAGAATTAAATGGAAATCCTGCGATTAGTAAAATGGGGGTTACTCAAATTTCAGGGGCAATGGAAGGAAAAGAAGTCCGTTTTGGACCTGCCATTTCAGGTTTTTGGAGTATTGCAACTACTGTAATTTCTACGGGTTCTGTGAATAGCATGCACGATAGCTCCATGCCAATGTCTGGAGCAATGCAACTACTTTCAATGATGGTAAATGCCTTTTATGGTGGTTGTGGTGTAGGCTGGTTAAATTTTTACATTTTCATTATTCTTGCCGTCTTCATTTCAGGATTAATGGTAGGCCGAACCCCCGAATTTTTAGGGAAGAAAATTGAAGCTAGAGAAGTTAAAATTGCTGCAATTATTGCTATTCTTCATCCCTTATTAATTTTAGCAGGTACTGCATTAGCCTCTTATTTTGCGGCAAATGATACTGCAATGGGTTATTGGTTTAATGGAAAAGCAACAGGTTGGCTCAACAATCCAGGTAATCACGGTTTTTCGGAAATGTTATATGAATATACGTCAAGTGCAGCTAACAATGGTTCTGGATTTGAAGGCTTAGGAGATAATAATCCCTTTTGGAACATTTCAACGGGTATTGTATTATTATTAGGAAGATTTATTCCAATTATTGGTCCTCTTGCCATTGCAGGATTATTAGCCAATAAAAAATATATTCCAGAAAGTGCTGGAACTTTAAAAACAGACACCACAATTTTCGGAGTAATGGTATTCGCTGTTATAGCAATAATTGCTGCTTTGTCTTTCTTTCCAGCGTTGGCATTAGGTCCGTTAGCTGAATATTTTACATTAGAATAATTAAATTAAAATGAGTAAAAATAAATCCAATACATTATTTGAAAGTAAGCAAGTAAAAGAAGCTTTATGGCAATCTTTTACTAAGCTAAACCCAAAATTAATGTTCAAAAATCCGGTAATGTTTACCGTAGAAATAGGAACTGCTATCATGTTTATTGTGTGTATTGCTATTGTAATGGGCGCACAAAACCAAGGTAGTTTCATCTATAATTTCATCGTGTTTTTTATATTGCTGTTAACACTTTTGTTTGCCAATTTTGCCGAAGCAATTGCGGAAGCAAGGGGAAAAGCACAAGCCGATAGTTTAAGAAAAACCAGAGAAGAAACTCCAGCAAGACAAATTTTGCCTAATGGAGACATCAAAAACGTTAGTTCAGCGTCATTAAAAAAAGGAGATGTTTTTATCTGTGAAGCTGGCGATTTGATTGCAACAGATGGTGAAATTATTGAGGGTTTAGCCACTATTGATGAAAGTGCTATAACAGGGGAAAGTGCTCCCGTTATTCGTGAATCTGGTGGAGATAAATCATCTGTAACTGGAGGTACAAAAGTACTTTCTGATAAAATAAAAGTTATAGTTACTTCTGAACCTGGAGAAAGCTTTCTTGATAAAATGATTGCTTTAGTAGAAGGAGCAAGCCGACAAAAAACACCTAATGAGATCGCTTTAACTATTTTATTAGCAGCTTTTACCTTAATCTTTGTAATCGTCTGTGTTACTTTAAAACCTTTTGCAGATTATGCTAAAGCACCCATTACAATAGCAGCGTTTATCTCACTTTTTGTATGTTTAATTCCTACTACAATTGGAGGATTGTTATCAGCAATTGGTATTGCAGGAATGGATAGAGCCTTGAGAGCAAACGTAATTACTAAATCAGGAAAAGCTGTTGAAACAGCTGGAGATATTGACGTTTTGCTATTGGATAAAACAGGAACTATAACAATAGGTAACAGAAAAGCAACCCATTTTTATCCAACATTTGGAGTTTCTCACGACGAATTTGTTCAATCAGCAGTGCTAAGTTCTTTAGCAGATGATACGCCTGAAGGGAAAAGTATTGTAGAATTAGCAGGAAATGATGTTGCTCAAAAACTTTCTATTGAAGGCGCTACTTTAATCAAATTTACAGCCGAAACTAGAACGAGTGGTGTTGTTTTAAAAGATGGCACCAATATTAGAAAAGGAGCGCAAGATGCGGCTAAAAACATTTCAGAACAAGCAGGAAATAAATTTCCGGAAGATACGGCCAAACAAGTTATCGAAATATCATCTAACGGTGGAACTCCTCTGGTAGTAATAAAAAATGGTAAAGTACAAGGAGTTATTGAATTACAAGACATCATCAAAACGGGAATGAAAGAACGTTTTGACCGTTTGAGAAAAATGGGAGTTAAAACCGTTATGGTTACGGGAGATAATCCATTAACAGCCAAATTTATTGCTGAAAAAGCAGGGGTAGATGATTTTATTGCAGAAGCAAAACCTGAAGATAAAATGAACTACATCAAAGCCGAACAACAAAGCGGTAAACTTGTAGCAATGATGGGAGATGGAACGAATGATGCTCCCGCTTTAGCACAAGCTGATGTTGGTGTAGCCATGAACAGCGGAACGCAAGCCGCTAAAGAAGCAGGGAATATGGTGGATTTAGATAATGACCCAACCAAATTGATCGAAATTGTTGAAATTGGAAAGCAACTTTTAATGACGAGAGGAACCTTAACCACATTCTCAATTGCAAATGATGTTGCTAAATATTTCGCCATTGTGCCAGCATTGTTTATAGCTTCTATCCCAGCGTTGCAAGGTTTGAATATTATGCATTTGCATAGCCCAGAAAGTGCTATTTTATCAGCTGTGATTTTCAATGCTATCATTATTCCAATATTAATTCCTTTGGCATTGCGTGGCGTTGATTACAAACCAATTGGAGCAAGCGCTATCTTAAAAAGAAATCTTTTGATTTATGGATTAGGGGGAATAATTGTGCCTTTTATAGGTATCAAATTAATAGATTTAGTAGTAGCAATGTTCTTTTAAAATTTAATTAAAATGAAAAAAATAATATCAATTGTAACCTTTACAATTTTAACAGTAATTTTGTTTGGAGCTTTATATCCAGTTGCGATTTGGGGAATAGCACAATTTGCTCCAAACCAAGGTAAAGGAGAAACCATTTCAGTAAACGGTAAAGTGGTAGGGTACCAAAAAATAGGTCAAAAATTCAATAAATCTAACTATTTTTGGGGTCGTCCATCAGCTGTAAATTACAATGCTTCAGCCAGTGCAGGAAGTAACAAAGGACCAAGTAATGAGGAATATTTAAAACAAGTTCAAAAAAGAATTGACACTTTTTTAGTGGCTCACCCTTACTTGAAAAAATCAGATATTCCTTCTGATATGGTGACTGCATCGGGAAGCGGATTGGATCCAAATATTTCACCACAAGGTGCCTTAATTCAAGTGAAAAGGGTGGCAGAAGCGCGAAAATTACCAGAGGAAAAAGTGAAGTCTTTAGTAGAAAAAATGATTATAAAACCAACAGTTATGGGAACTGAGACAGTTAATGTTTTAGAATTAAACGTAGCTTTAGATAAATTAAAATAAATAAATTATTCAAAATGAAAAAAACAATTACAGTTTTAGTAGCAATTATTTCTAGTGTCAATGTATTTGCTCAAGATAAAGTGAAAGACACTATAAAAGAAAAAATTCCATTTGATGGTATGGATCAAAGCTGGCAAAATGGTTCCGATAGAAGAACTGAACCAGCGGCACTAGCTACAAAATATTTTACAGGAAGTATATTATTAGATGGAGCCTATACACATTCTTTTAATAATCCAATTGATAATACTGTAGTGGGTTCAACCGCTTTAGCTCGTAACAATGAAATGCAAATGAATAGCGCCAATTTTGGGGGTGATTTTAATTATGAAGGGGCTAGAGCAAGAATAATGACACAATTTGGAATGCGTTCAACTCTTGTACCAAGAAATGATTATAGCGTTTATAGAGGACAATATCAAATGGCAAGTGCTTACCGATATTTATCAGAAGCATATGCAGGGTATCATTTTAACAAATGGTATGGAATTAATGTCGATGCAGGGATGTTTATGTCTTATGTCGGATTGAATTCCTATTATCAACAAGAAAACTGGGAATATCAGGCTTCATTTACATCCGATAATACGCCTTGGTTTTTTAATGGGGTTAGAGTACAAATGTTTCCAACAAAAAAATTAAAAGTGGAAGCATGGTTGATTAATGGATGGCAAAGTTATGGTAGTTTTAATAAGATGCCTGGATTTGGTGGTAATATAACCTGGTGTCCTAATGAGGCAGTTAAATTGTTAACTAATGATTATTATGGAACAGACGCTGCAGGTTTACCAAATAGAATGCGTTTTCACTCCGATAACAGTTTACTAGTTAGATATTACAATCAACCAAAAGCCAAAGGTGTAAGTAGAATGGCTTTTTCATCCACATTTGATATTGGTTTTGAAAAAGGAGATGGTGTAGGTGGATTTAGTGGAACCGATACTAACCCAGCTCAATATTTTATGAGCGGTATGGTTTACAATAGAATTTGGTTCAATAAAAATCAATTTGCTTGGACTATAGGTGGTGGAATTATGACCAACCCAGGAAGATATTTAGTATTGTTGCCAACAGGTGATGCTAGCCCACTTCCTTCAGCTACTAATCCAACGCAAACGGAAGGAACTCACCCTTTTGATACCAGTGCAGGAACACAATTTAAAGGTTGGGATTGCTCTACTAATTTTGATTGGATGCCCAACCAAAGTATTACTTTTAGAGCCGAATTTGTGCATAGAGAAGCTAATGTTCCTTATTTTGCAGGAAGCGGTGGAGTAACTTCTCCTACAGGATATACTACAACAGCACTTCCAGCAGGTTGGCAACCCGATTTAGTGAAAATGGAAAACAGAATTATATTCGCTGTATTGTTTAGAATATAAAACTGATTTGTTTTGTTTAAAGATCCCGAAAATTTCATTTTTGAAGTTTTCGGGATTAGGTTTTGAATAATAGTATTATATTGATCATTACTATGGATGCTGAAAAGGAAAAAAATGTAAAACATTTTCTTGACTTAATTCAAAAATCAAGAAAAGGAAAATTCAAAGTGTATATTGGCATGAGCGCCGGTGTTGGTAAAACCTATCGGATGTTACAAGAAGCACATACACTTTTGAAAAAAGGCATTGATGTTAAGATAGGGTATGTCGAAACCCACAATCGAAAGGAAACCCATGAATTACTCGATGGTCTTCCGGTTATTCCTCGTCGCACTATTTTCTATAAAGGAAAAGAATTGGAAGAAATGGACGTGCAAGCCATCATCAATCTTCGCCCAGAAATTGTTATTGTTGACGAATTAGCCCATACTAACATTGAAGGCAGCAAAAATGAAAAACGGTGGCAAGATGTTTTGGAAATTTTAGAGGCAGGAATCAACGTTATTTCAGCACTAAATATTCAACATATTGAAAGTTTGAATCAAAATGTTAAGCAAATCACCAATATCGACGTGCAAGAGCGTGTGCCTGATAATGTTTTGCGATTAGCTGATGAAGTGGTAAATATCGATTTGACATCTGATGAATTAATTACTCGATTAAAAGAAGGAAAAATTTATACAGAAGATAAAATTCAATCTGCGTTAAATAATTTCTTTAAATCGGAACAAATACTTCAATTGCGGGAATTGGCGTTAAAAGAAGTAGCGAGTCAAGTGGTGCGAAAAGTGGAAAATGAAGTGCCTAAAAATACGGCTTTGAGGCATGAAAAACTTCTGGCTTGTATTAGTAGTAATGATAAAACGGCTAAAATAGTCATTAGAAAAACCGCTCGGTTAGCGAGTTATTACAATAGCAGCTGGTATCTTTTGTATGTAGAAACCCCTAAAGAAAGTAGTGATAAAATTGCGTTAGATAAACAAAGATATTTGATAAACAATTTTAAATTAGCTACTGAATTGGGAGCGGAAATCATCAAAGTGCAAAGTGCTAAAATAACAGACTCAATATTGGAAGTGGTCCAACAAAAGAATATTACGACAGTTTGCATTGGTAAGCCACACTTGAATTTATTTGAAGTAATTTTGTCTTCCAATGTATTTAATAAATTATTGAATAATCTTTCATCGTCAAATATTGACCTCGTAATTCTTTCCTAATGAGAATAAAAACCAAATTAAATCTAGGCGTAGGTTTATTATTTTTGCTGATAATAATACTTTCTTTATTAAGTGCTTTTTATATCTATTCTATAAAAAAAGATACTCAAAACATACTTAAAGCCAATTATGAAACCTTAGAATATTCTAGGAATATGCTTTTGGCTTTAGATAAAATTGATGAAAATAAACCGCAATCCTTTGCAGTTTTTGAAGCCAATTTAAAAAATCAATTAAGTAATATTACCGAAATTGGAGAGGATAAAATAACTTATAAGTTAAGAGATAATTTTAATTTTCTAAAAACCAACCAATCGAAAGATAGTATAAAATCTCAAATTCATCAAAATATATTTGAGATTATGAAACTCAATATGGATGCCATTAAACTCAAAAGTGATGTAGCTAAGAAAACTTCTGAAACAGCTAATTTTTGGGTGATTTTGATTGGAACCCTATGCTTTCTTATTGCCTTTAATCTATTAGTTAATTTACCCAATAACATAGCCAATCCTATAAAGGAGTTGACCTCTAGTATTCAAGAAATTGCTAATAAAAACTATTCGGAAAGGGTCCATTTTTTAGATCATAATGAATACGGTGATTTGGCTCGTTCCTTCAATACAATGGCTGAAAAATTGCAGGAATATCACAGTAGCAATTTATATAAATTGTCATTTGAAAAGAAACGTTTAGAAACCTTAATTAACAATATGCACGACCCAATTATCGGATTAGATAATCAAGAGGTCATTTTATTTGTTAATGATGAAGCTTTAAAGATTATTGGATTAAAACAAGAAGACGTGATTGGAAAATCTGCTATTACTTTAGCTCTTGAAAATGATTTAATCAGAAAATTGTTAAATAATAAAAATGCGTTGCAAAAAGCGTTACCTATCAAGATATATGCGGATGGAAAGGAAAGTTATTTTGAAAAAGAAGTTGTAAACATTACCATTACACCAACAGGAGAGGAGAAAACAATTGATATTGGCGATGTAATCATCTTAAGAAATATCACTATTTTCAAAGAATTGGATTTTGCCAAAACCAATTTTATAGCTACCGTTTCGCACGAATTAAAAACACCAATTGCCTCCATTAAAATGAGTTTGCAATTGCTAGAAAAAGAACAAACAGGCAATATCAATGAAGAACAAAAACAATTGATAGAAAGCATAAAAGAAGACAGTCAAAGATTACTAAAAATTACGGGAGAACTATTGGATATATCCCAATTAGAAACTGGAAATATTCATTTAAGTATGGAAAAAAGTAATCCATATCAAATAGTTAATTATGCGGTTGACGCTGTGAAAATGCAAGCAGAACAAAAAGAAATTGAGTTAATAATAGAAGCGGATATTGATCTGCCAGAAATAAAAGCGGATAGCGAAAAAACAGGATGGGTATTGATTAATTTTCTAACAAATGCCATTAGATATTCTTCGGAAAACAGCAAAATAATAGTCCAACTCAAACAGGATGATAATCAAGTAATTTTTCAAGTTAAAGATGTTGGAAAAGGAATTGATAAACGATATAAAACAAAAATATTTGATAAATATTTTCAAATACCGGGTAGTAATAAATCGGGAACAGGATTAGGATTAGCTATTAGCAAAGAGTTTATTGAAGCTCAAAATGGAACCATCGGAATGGAAAGCGAATTGGGATTAGGGAGTACTTTTTATTTTAAATTGAATGTGGTTTAGTTTTTATAATGGTCATATCAAGCAAATAAGCAACTAAAATGCCTATACAATAACAAACTAAATTCCACCATATAAAATCTTGACCTAATACATAATGACCTACTACTGTTCGTCGAATTTCTATAATCCATTCTGCTCTATAAAGTTGTTGAAATTCAATGCAAAAACAAAATACTAAAGCATAAATGCCAGCTTTTTGAATGGTAGTAGTTGCAAAAAGAAAACGCATTCCAAAATAAATCATACTGGCATATAAAATATCGCCAATAAATGTCGGTATTCCAGTTAGTATTCTAGATAAAATACCCAATACGATTGTACCAACAATTAACGTCAAATAGAAAAAATGATGTTTTTTAAACATATTAATTAGCAGTCGGCAACGTTAACAGCAACTGCTAATCCTCCTTCAGAAGTTTCTTTGTATTTAGAATTCATATCCTTTGCGGTTTGCCACATGGTATCAATCACTTTGTCTAAAGGTACTTTGGCATTTTTAGCATCCGTTTCCATCGCCAATTCAGCGGCATTTATGGCTTTGATGGCACCCATGGTATTTCTTTCGATACACGGAATTTGCACCAAACCACCAATTGGGTCACAAGTCAACCCAAGATGATGTTCCATAGCTATTTCGGCGGCCATTTGCACTTGATCCGGTGTTCCTCCCATTACTTCACACAGTGCAGCAGCAGCCATAGCAGACGACACTCCAATTTCAGCTTGGCAACCGCCCATTGCAGCAGAAATAGTAGACCCTTTTTTGAAAATACTGCCAATTTCTCCAGCTACCAATAAGAATTGTTTGATTTCTTTTTCTCCCGCTTCGTGGTTTTCAATGACCAAATAATACATTAATACCGCAGGAATTACACCTGCACTACCATTCGTTGGAGCCGTAACTACGCGACCTAAAGCGGCATTAACTTCGTTAACAGCTAATGCAAAACACGAAACCCATTTCAAGATTTGGCGAAATTTAACTTCGGTTTTTCGAATGCATTCCAACCATTCTTGTGGATTGTTATAATTAGACAATCCTATCAATCCTTGGTGCATATCAAATGCTCTTCTTCTCACATTTAAACCACCAGGAAGTATGCCTTCACTATGACAACCAATATACATACATTCAAGCATGGTCTTCCAAATGCGCATCAGCTCTTTGTCAATTTCTGCTTCCGAACGCATCGACTTTTCATTATCATACACTACTTCCGAAATTTTTCGGTTTTGAGCATTACAATAATCTAATAGTTCTAGCGCATTTTGAATGGGGTAAGGAAAAGCACACTTAATCTGAGTTTTCTTTTTGGCAGTAATACGTTCTTCTTTAACTACGAATCCTCCACCAATAGAGTAGTAGGTAGAGGTAAATTCTTTATCGTCTATAAAAGCGGTAAATGTCATTCCATTGGCATGAAAAGGCAAAAAGTTTCTATTAAATACAATATCTTTTTCAAAATAAAAAGGAATATTGAATTGATTTCCTAAATGAATTTGGTGATTATTTTTTATGGAAGTAATAATCGTATCAATGTTTTCAACTGGGATGTATTCAGGGTCTTGACCACTCAAACCTAACA
>CAIWKX010000270.1 GCA_903913315.1 uncultured Bacteroidota bacterium
CAATTAGCCAAGTTAATGAAGTAACACCAGCTAGCACAAAACCTTTGTTTTTGGCTTTAGGTATTGAGTTCTATCAAGAGGTTAATGGGCAAATGTATCCGCTTAAAAACGGTGCGTTTAACCCTTTATCAATTGTGAAAGTTGATGGAGGTGTTTAATCCTTCGAGAGCCTCAGGAACACCTACTAGAGGTTCAGGAACCGAATAGTTAGTAAATGAATTTATTTTTAACTAGAACTTATTTCCCTGAAGGAACCAATGGAAAACTTGAAATCGAAGGTAAATTAATCAGTAATACGATTGAATTGCCTTGGAGGAAAAACGAAAAAAGAGTTTCCTGTATTCCTGAAGGGAAATATTTATTAAGAAGGCGCTACAGCTCAAAATTCAATTGGCATATTGAAGTATTAAACGTCGAAAATAGAAGCTTAATTCTATTGCATCCTGCCAATAATGCCTTATTAGAATTGAATGGCTGTATCGCTCCTGTTACAAAACTTTCTGGTCCTGGATTAGGACTTCAATCAAGACAAGCTTTGAACAAATTGAAAGGTTTAGTTTTTAAGGCTATTGATAGAAAAGAAGAAGTTTTTTTGATTGTTCAATCTTAATTCCTGTTTTCACAGGGATGATAATTACAAAAATTATGAATCTTATAAAAAGAGCTCAAGCCCCAACCCCAAAATTTTTTAAAGTGCTTCGGAATATTGGTTTGGTATTGGCAGCTGTTGGTGGTACAATTTTAGCAGCTCCAGTAGCTTTGCCGATTGTGATTACAACAATTGGAGGTTATTTGACTGTTGCTGGAGGTGTTGTATCCGCAGTAAGTCAGTTGACTACCTCAACCGAGAAAGCCGATGCAACAAAGTAATTCCACAGCAATTGGTACTTTAGGTGGTACTTTTTTGAGTGTTATTCCGAATTTACAATCGGAAGATATTTTTAAAACCATAATCCTAGCCACCGTTGGCGCTATAGTGAGTTTTTTAATATCTTTGATACTCAAATTTTTAATAAAGAAGCACAATAAATAGTTTAACTCTAGTTGTGGTGACCTTTGGGTTAAACAAAACGAAAGCCAGTCTCATTTTAGACTGGCTTTTTTTTATCTATTACTATAACGGTGCAAAATACCTCTGTAATAATCATTTATGAGGTTCATGTTTTCTAGAAATTGCTTTTCCTTTAGTACTTTAAGTTTTAGAGCTTCAACTTCTCTCAAATGTTCCTCGTATTCTTCCATCATGATTTTTGCTTTTGGGATTAGTTGTCTTTTGAAGTCTGGAAGGCGTAAAAAAGGTATAGCAGAACCACATAGAAACTGAAGCCAGTATTTTGATTTCATTAAACTTTCTGCAATGTTTAACATGTCTTCGCAATCTTGTTCAGTTTGAAATAGGATAACAAAACTGTTAGTATATGGCTCTTTTCGGGGCTTTCCGCTGTTGTTTCCTTTGTTAAGGATGAATAAATGGGGTTTTGTGTAGATTGTTCCTACGCGGTGGATTTTGATGGTAAAATTCTGCATAACTTTTGGCTTTAAAAATTGATTAGATTTTCGGTTTTCCGCTGAAATTCAATTTTGTCTCGTAATCCTCGACCATTAAAATTTTTCAAAAGAAAAAACGAAAAAAAAGAAAGCCATCAATCGAAGTGGAGGGTTTCAAAAAAGCAAGTTTTTTTGATGAAATACTACCTGAGAAGGTGGAGATTTTATCAAAAACCCAGAGGGCTTGAACTTGCTTTTTTGTAAACCCGCAACTTATCTTTGCTCTCTTTTTTTTTGATTTTTTGATTTTGATATCATTTTTTATTCCTCATCGGTTAATCGGGGGGAGAATGGAGGAATGGGAGTTGAATCGGAGGGAGGATGGGTTTGGAAAGGGTGTAAAATTTTAGGGACGGATGAAAAAACCAAATTG
>CAIWKX010000271.1 GCA_903913315.1 uncultured Bacteroidota bacterium
AAGCGCCTTTGTGTCCTTTAAAAGTAAACATTATCAATTTTAGTTTTTAAAACTTTGTGCTCTTCGTGGTTAAATAAACTTTTGTGCCTTTTGTGTTTAAAAATACAAATCTTATCAGTTCTTCAATAAAGCGAAGCGCCTTTGTGTCCTTTAAAAGCAAACATTATCAATTTTAGTTTTTAAAACTTTGTGCTCTTCGTGGTTAAAAAACTTTTATGCTGACCCTGTCGAAGCACTGTGGCTGAGGTGCCACATTGAGGCTCTCGAAATGCTCTCAAAGCCTGGTGGCTTAGGATCTCGAAGCCTAAGTTTCAAAACTATCCCCTCTATACCTACTCCTCACTAGAAAGACACCCTTTATAAAATCAAGTCCAAAAAGTTCATTTGTAAAACCAATACAAGTAACAGCTTCTCCAAATGCCATAGACATAGCACTCCATGGACTGCTATCTGCTGTTAGCGCAGCAGGCAAAACGCCTACAACCAGCACCTGTTTACTCCGGTCATCCCCCATCGGCACATAACTGCCATCCTCATAAGAATAAAATTGTACTTCCAAAATAGTAAACACGACCCCCTTTTGAGGCGTATTCAAAGGATAATCCAACGCTACCGTTTCAGGCAAACTAGTGTTGCCATGAAATAACCAATCGGTACTGTCCAATTGAGAAACACCATCGGTAAAATCAAATCCCAAACGATGGACCCTAAATCCAACACAATTCGAACCCTCCGCAAAGGATATATTTTTAGTAGATACCGTCAATCGGCTCGCTTGCAGTTCATAAGGCATAACCAAAGAACTGTCAGGGTTAAAAGAAAATCCTGTTAAGCGTTCCCTACCCTGCGTAGTCGTTAAAGCAGTGGCTAAATTCCGAGACCCTCTAGCAGAAGTAGTATCACAGGTCATCACCTCATACATCCTTTTAGCCAAAGTATTAACCACCAATAAATTATCCTTTTTAGGTAAAACCCCTTGCAAAGCCAACCGTAGTAGCTTACACAGCGAAGAAACCTTGCCGTATTCAGAGGCATTTTGCCTGCATTTTTCGTATGTAGGAGCATGCAGCAACTCCTCCGTGGTAAAACCACTTTTCAATTTCAAAATGCTTTGCCCGTCCAAATCATAAATCACATAATCGTCTATTCGTTTCGGTAGTTTTCCTTTATACTCCTTAATAATCGCCATAGTCTTCTTTTTTTAATTATACATGCTATCTCACTTCATTATATCCTATTGCTACTCGCTACTCCTATTTCAGTTCTTCCCTAAGAGTCACAAAAATAAAAAACCCACTCCCACCCAAGAAAACTTCATACCACTCCCTTCACAAAAGAACAGGGTGGTAACCTAAACTCAATAACACAAATATAGCAACAATAATAATAAAAAATCACAACACATTATGGTAACTAGTAACCAGTAACTATTTATTTGCTTATGTTTTACTATTTACTTATTTTTATGATCTTTTTTAATTTAAAAGTGAAGTGTTATGGAAGATAAAAAGGAAACTCCGAAGGATCACTTTGACGAAAAAATAGAGATCATTAATGAGCGTAAAGACCTT
>CAIWKX010000272.1 GCA_903913315.1 uncultured Bacteroidota bacterium
CTAATTTATTAGCTTGCTAATACTAGCCGTAGTACTTGTAAAAGGAGATCCCGAGGTATTGAAGGAGATGATAAAAAAAAGGCGGGTGGTTCACATCCGTTACATGGAGGTGCTTGCTAATTCTTTGGCTTTTTGGTAAATGGCTTCACTTTCCCAGCCTTTTCTCAAGAGGGAGTCGCAGAATTTCTTGCGTTTTTTAAGTTCGTTTTTCTCGGTGATGCTGTTCCAAACCATTTCAGAAAGGGTTTCGAAACATTGGAAGTATTCTTCCATTGGGATACTTTGTAGGGCTTTGGTGATGAGGTAATCGGAGATTTTTCGGGCTTTGAGTTCGTTTTTGATTCTGATTTTACCCCATTTTTTTTGGTGGAACTTACTGATAGTAAAGATGAGGGCAAACCGTTCTTCATTTAGGAAATTGCTGTCGATTAAGTGCACGATAATTTGGTTTCTTTCGTTTTCTGAGAGAATGAAACCGCGCAGTTTTTCTTGCACCTCCACATGACAACGCTCTTGGTAGGAACAATAGTATTCTAACTTTTGTACAATTTCTTCGATAGAACTAGTTGATTTTGAGCTCAAAACAGTCGTTAGGTGTTGGATTTGTTAATAATTTAATACTACAAAAGTATTGAAATTCTGCAAATTACCTTTAATTTTGTGGGGTCAAATGGTTGGAATACACAACAACCCATAAAACAAATTCGAATGAAATTAAAGCTGCTTTTAGTTACACTATTAATCACTGCTTTTTCCTGGGGGCAAACGACTATTTTTTCTGAAAATATGGGAACTCCTTCAGGTGCTTCGCCGGCGACGAAGACAATTGCTACTTATGTGTTAGGCACTGCACCATCTACTTTTCAAAATATTGCTACACTAACGTATTCCAATGGCGCTCAAGCTAATCCTGCAGATATCAGAATATCAAACTCTTCAACAACATATTCTGGTGCCTCAGGAAATGGGAATGTTTGGTTTACAAATACAAATGCGGCGTATGGTTTTTCAATAGAATCTATCAATGCTTCAAGTTATACTTCTTTAACTTTAGATTATGGTTATAGTAAAGAAGCTGCAGGAAGTTTTGCTACTTTTTCAGTTGATTATTGGGATGGAAGTGCTTGGCAAACCATTGCCAATTCTTCTGCTACTTTATTCAATGAAGCTAGTGGCGCTTCTACTGGATGGTATGCTGCAAAAACACTTTCGTTACCAGTAGGTGCTCAAATTAATGGGTTAAAAATTAGGTTTGTAAAAACTGGCACAACAGCTATTAGAATAGATGATATAATCTTAAAAGGATCAACTTTAAGTTGTACACCAAGTGTCACTACAAATGCAACAAATCAATCTATTACAGAAAACAATAATGCTGTTTTTTCATTGGTTGCGAATAATGTTGTCAGTTACCAATGGCAAGTAAGTACAGATGGGACTAATTATTATAATATAACAAATACTGGTATTTATAGTGGGGCTACTACTAATACGGTAACCATAACAGGAGTACCTGTTACCATGTCTGGTTATACCTATAGATGTCAATTAACACCAAATACACCCTGTGTAGCGATCACGTCTGTCCCAGTTACTCTAACTGTTAATGGTGCTAGTTGTTTAACAGAAGGGTTTAGTGCTGGAACAAGTGCTCCTACAAATTGGACATTTACTAACATTGGAACTACCTACACTTCAATAGGGAATTATGGCTCAGCATCGCCTTCAATAAATATGGGTTCATTGGGAACTACGGGCAATGCTATAATTGAAACACCAACAGTAGCCAATATTCAACAATTGTCTTTTTGGATGAAAGGTCAGGGTACTACTGGTGGCTCCTCCTATTTACTGGTAGAAGGGTTTAATGGTTCAACTTGGGTTCAAATAGATAACATTTCAAGTATTGTAAGTAATACAGTTTATATAAAAACATATAATTCAAATACTAGCCCTATTTTGTCGCAAAATATACAAAAAGTTAGGTTTACATATTTTAAACTTCCTGCATCTAGTGGTGGAAATATATCGTTCGATGACGTAGCATTTAATTGTAGTACATGTTCTTCAAGCACTACTTGGAATGGTTCTGTCTGGTCAAACGGTACACCCAATAGTTCTACTACAGCGGTAATAAATGCAAATTATGCTACTCCTGGCAGTATTGATGCTTGTAGTATTGTGGTCAATCCTGGAAAAACATTTACAATAAATACTTCTGATTATTTAAAAATACAAAATAATTTGATTGTCAATGGTAATTTGAATGTCAACAACAGTGGGTCTATTGTTCAAGTTAACAATACAACAAATACAGGAATAATAACTTACAATCGAACAGTAACTGGGCTTAACGGATATGATTATATTTATTGGTCTAGTCCGGTATTTAGTACTAGTTCCAGCGGTCAATTACTTGATAACATTTATATTTCACCTTTAGCAGGACCCAAATACAAATGGAATACTACGGAAACGAATGCTAATTCAACCCAAGGAGCATGGGATTCGGCTTCGGGAGATTATATGATACCAGGAAAAGGTTATATCGTTAGGTCTTCTAGCTCTTATAGTTCCACGAATAATACTATCAACGCTGTTTTTACAGGAGTACCTAATAATGGCGATGTTACCATACCGATTTATAGAGGTTCATTATCAGGAGTTAATGATAACTATAATTTACTTGGTAATCCATATCCTTCCTCTATTTCAATTGTAAATTTTTTGCTAAACAATAGCAGTATAGATGGCAATCTATCATTATGGAAACATTCCAATTCACCCACATCAACGACAAGTCCTTTTTATCAAAATTTTCAATATAATTACTATAATGATTATTTAACTATTAATGGGACTGGAGCAACTAACTCATCTACAACTCCCTATTATATATCGACAGGGCAAAGTTTTTTTGTATCCATGACAGAAAATCCAATTTCAGATTATGCTAGTTCAAGTGGTACTGTTAAATTTACAAATGCTATGAGAGATAAGACATATGATAATAGTATTTTTTATAAATCATTAGCAGTAGATAACGGGAGAATGTGGCTTGATCTTTTAGATTCCAATAATTTTCCCAATCGAACATTAATTGGTTATGTAGAAAATGCTACAAATGCTCTTGATCGAATGTACGATGCAGAAACCCCTATTGGTTCTGCGAACATGATATTTTCTATTTTAAATAGTAAGCCTTTTATCATTCAAGGAAGGTCATTGCCCTTTAATGTAAATGATCAAGTGCCATTGGGCATAAATATTTTGACTGCAGGGAATTATAAGATTGCAATTGGTGAAGTTGATGGTTTGTTTTTGCAAGGTCAATCCATTTATCTTCAGGATAATCTATTAGGTATTATTTTTGATTTAAGGCAATCGCCCTATTCTTTTCAAAGTGAATCAGGTGTTTTTACTGATCGTTTTGTCTTGCGTTATACTGATAATGTTTTAAATACTGATACTTTTTCAAGTATTGACAGCAATGTAGTTGTTGCCACACCAACTACCAATCAAATCGCTATTAAATCGGCATTAGAAAAAATCAACGCCGTTGAGGTTTATGATTTGTTGGGAAGAGCAATTGTTAGTAAAAGTAATGTAAGTGACAATTTAATTTTATTTACTAATCTAACGTCTAAAAATCAAGTACTGCTTGTGAAAATACATCTTGAAAACGGGCAA
>CAIWKX010000273.1 GCA_903913315.1 uncultured Bacteroidota bacterium
CAAAACTCTCTTTATATTTGCATAATTAATATTATTCTGATGGATAAAATATTCAACAATACAGAAGTTGCTTTCTCCTTAAAAAGCGACACCGAATTAGATAGAGCCTATTTTCTTTTCAAAATGATTGCCAGTGAACCTTTAGTTAGAATAGGAACAGCAGTCACCAATTTTGCTCTAAAAGCCCATTTACCAGTTGACGGATTAATCAGAGCTACAGTTTTCGACCATTTTTGTGGTGGTGTAAACGAGTTAGACTGTCTTTCGGTAGTGGATAAATTATACACTAAAGGGGTTTCCTCCGTTTTAGATTATTCTGTGGAAGGCAAAGAAGAAGAAGCTCAATTTGATGCGGCTTTAGAAATGACTTTAAAAACAATTGAATTTGCTAGAGAACGTGAAGCAATTCCTTTTGCTGTTTTCAAACCCACTGGTTTAGGAAGATTGGATTTATATACCAAAGTAGGAGAGAAGCAAGCACTTTCAAGCGAAGAACAAGCCGAATGGAATAAAGTGGTGGAACGTTTCGATTTGGTTGGTAAAACGGCTCATGATAAAGATGTAGCGTTGCTAATTGATGCAGAAGAAAGCTGGATGCAAGATGCCGCCGATGATTTAGTGGAAGAAATGATGCGCAAGTACAATAAAGAAAAAGTAATTGTGTTCAGCACCCTGCAAATGTACCGTTGGGATCGATTGGATTATCTAAAAGCATTGCATGAAAAAGCCAAAACCGAAGGGTTTTATATTGGAATGAAACTTGTTCGTGGAGCTTATATGGAAAAAGAGCACGAAAGAGCTAAAGAAAAGGGATATCCAACACCCATCTGTGCTTCTAAACAAGCTACCGATGACAACTATGATGCCGCTGTAGATTATATGATGAAGCATATTGACAAAATGGCAATCTTTGCTGGAACGCATAACGAAGAGAGTTCCTATAAATTGATGACAATGCTCAAAGAAAATGGCATTGCTATTCATGACCCTAGAATTTGGTTCGGACAATTGTATGGAATGAGTGATAACATCAGTTATAACTTAGCGGCACACGGCTATAATGTGGCTAAATATTTACCCTTCGGACCGGTTCGTGATGTGATGCCGTATTTGATTCGTCGTGCTGAAGAAAATACTTCTGTAGCTGGGCAAACCAGTAGAGAATTGAATTTACTGAAAACAGAACGAGAACGAAGAAAGTTGAAATAAATATAAAATGAGTACTTTAGCGTATTGATTGTAATAATTTTTCAAGCTATGAATATTAGTGCTAAAAAAATTGAGTCTATAAAATTACTTTGTAATGCCCATAGAGTAAGTTTTCTTGCTGCTTTTGGGTCAGTTACTCGTGATGATTTTAGTAAAGATTCCGATATTGATTTTGTTGTTGATTTTAATGAAACCGATCCTTTGATTTATACCGATTTATATTTTGACTTAAAAGATAAATTAGAAATATTACTAAAGAGAAATATTGACTTGGTGGAAAATAGAGCAATCAAAAATCATTATTTTAGAGAAGAACTAAACCATACTAAAGTTATTTTATATGGAAACCAGAATTAAAACTTACCTTTTAGATATTCATACATCAATTGATGAAATAGATAGTTTTTTACCTGAAAAAAGAGATTTTTTTAGCTTTCAAAATGATTTAAAGACGCGTAAAGCTGTAGAAAGAAATATTGAAATAATTGGTGAGGCTGTAAATAGAATAGTAAAACTAGACGATTCAATTATTATTAATAATGCTAAACGAATAATTGGAACAAGAAATCGTTTAGCACATGAATATGATATTATTTCGATAGAAATTATTTGGACAATTGTAACCAAAGAATTGCCAAATTTAAAGGAAGAAATCGATTTACTTCTAAAAAAAATATAGTTGAAATCCCAAGTTAGTAGCTTGGGATTTTTTGTTTTATACTAATTTCAATGAATAGGAATACACAGTATAAGGATAAATATATTTTGCAGTATATTTTGAAACCAAACACGTTAACAGTATTGGAGCAAACAAAGTATAATCGTTTGTAATCCCGCAAACTAAAAACAAAGCAGTAAACGGAGCATGAATACTAGCACTTAGTAAAGCCGCCATTCCAATAATTATAAAGTTGATTGGGATAATATTAGCGTGAAAAAAAGTGTTTAGAAAAGTAGCAACAAAAAAACCAAGAAATCCTCCGATAACAATACTTGGTGCAAAAACGCCACCATCACCACCAGAAGCTAACGTTACCGAAGTGATGATAGGTTTCAATATCAAAATCCCTACTATTGAAACGAAAAACGCAATACTAAAATTTGTATTGGGATGGGTTATGATTTCTTTAATTCCATGATAGCCATCACCATATAATGTTGGGAAAAAGTAGATTGCAAATCCTATGATAAGAGAAGCGAGAGTAATTTTATAAAAGGAATTTTCAATTTTTGAGAATTTGTTTTTAATCAGTAAAACACTTTTAGTCAGAAATACCGATTGTACTCCTGCAAGAACGCCCAATACGATAAAATAAGGAATAGCATAGAGATGCCAAGTAGTTATTTTTAGTGCAAACAGCGCCGGTTCTGCTAATAAATAGAGTATAGCACTCGACACGGTAACCGCTACAATAGTAGTTACTATAAAAATGCGATTGAATTTTTTGGAAATTACCTCCAAAGCAAACAAGATGCCAGCAATAGGACTGCCAAACAAAGCCGTAATCCCAGCAGCTACTCCAGCGCAAATGAAAGCGGTTTTGTATCGTTTCAAGTACCTTCCTTTGTGTTGTGCCACCGATCCAATAGTAGCCGAAGCCACCACCGTGGACACTTCAATCCCAGTGGAGCCACCAAAAACAACAGTAAGTATGCCATTGATAAAGTGGGAAGGAATCTTATAGATAGGAAGTCTCTTGGAATGCGAAGCGATACTTTCAAAAATTTCTTTAATACCTTTATTTTCTTTATTCTTAAAAAGGTTTTTCCGTAAAAAATAAATCACTGTTAAACCAATTAAAGGAAAGAGAAAGCAATAGATTGGATATTGTACTGCCTTAGCAAACAAAACCGATTCCAAATGTTCGGTAATTCGTTTGATAGCAATAGCCAAAAAAGAAGCTAAAAATCCAATTAAAACGGAAACAACAATAAGCTGATAAAGTTTCCTGAGTTTTGAAGTTTTCCAAGTAGAAAAAGGAAGCATGGTACTGTATTTAATTACAAAGCTAGCCAAAGCAATCTACAATAGCACAGCACTACTGCATAATTTAGTATTTATTTAGGAGCCCTGTTTACTACTCACTAACCTACAAGCTGCTTAAATTCTTGTAGATACTGATTCACTAATCACTATTAAACTAATACTCACTAAACTGCAAGTTGCTCAAATTCTTATAAATACCATTTTCTATATCAAGTAGTTCTTTGTGGGTTCCTTGCTCCGCAATTCTTCCATCGTTGAGTACTAAAATAGCATCGGCACTTCTAATTGTAGATAGTCGATGGGCGATAATAATACTAGTTCTACCTTGCATTAAATTCTCCAAAGCTTCTTGTACTAATTTTTCACTTTCACTGTCTAATGACGAGGTGGCTTCATCCAAAATCAAGATGCTTGGGTTTTTCAATAGGGCTCTAGCAATAGCAATTCTTTGGCGTTGGCCACCAGACAATTTAATTCCACGCTCACCCACCAAAGTATCAAACTTTTCAGGGAAACCGTTTACGAAGTCAAAAGCATTAGCTTGTTTGGCAGCCAATAAGATTTCTTCTTCCGTAGCGTTGGGTTTACCGTAAGCAATGTTTTCTCTAATACTTCCGCCAAATAAAATCACATCTTGCGGCACAATACTCATATTACCACGAAGATTTTCCAAGTCATAATCATAGATGTTTTTATCATCAATCAAAATCTGTCCGCTTTCAATATCATAAAAACGCAATAGGAGCGAAGAGATGGTCGATTTACCAGCACCACTCGGACCCACAATAGCAATCTTCTGACCATGATTGGCAGTGAAATTCACATCTTTCAATACCTGAATTTCTGGTCGAGAAGGATAATGAAACGCCACATTTTTAAAGGTGACATTCCCTTGTATTTTTTCATTTGATAGATTTTGCTTCGAGTTTATTTTTTCTGGAGTTTCCTCTAATAATTCAAAAACTCGCTCGGTAGCACCCACCGCTTTTTGGATTTGAGTATACAACTCCGCAATACCGCCCGAAGAAGCTCCGACATAAGTAGAATATAACACAAACGAAATTAAATTACCAACCGTCATTTCGCCAGCAATACTCAACGTTACACCATACCATACCACGGCAACGATAGTCCCAAAAAGACAAAAGATAATAAAGGAAGCAAAATAGCCACGGTAGTTCCCCCCTTTGATGGCCACTTTTACCACTTCGTTAATTTTGTTTTTATAGCGGGCAATTTCATACCATTCGTTGGCAAAAGCTTTCACGACGGTAATGGCTTGCAACGATTCCACCACCACACTTTGACTATCGGCTACTTGATCTTGTAGTTTTTTAGAATATTTTCTAATGAAGCGTCCAAAGATGACTGCCGCCACCGCCACCAACGGAACGATAGAAATCATCATTAAAGTCAGCTTTAAATTGATACTTGCCAAAAGAATAAAACTACCAATAATCAAGATAAATTGTCGTAGAAACTCTGCAATAGTAGTCGCTAAAGTATCGGATATTTGCGTAATATCGGTGCTGATTCTACTGTTCAATTCTCCGGCGCTCTTTTGCGTAAAGAACGGCATGGGCAATTTAATAAGATTGCTGTATAACGCCAAACGCAGATTGGCTAAGGTGTTTTCGGTATAGTTAACAAACAACGAAATTCTAAAGAAAGAGAAAAACGATTGCAAAAACAAGATACCCACCAATCCAAGTGCAATAGAATTGGCTTTAGTAATATCTTTGTTTTTAACACAATCCACCAACATGCCCATTAATTTCGGAAAGGCTAGGGCAGTTCCCCCAGTTAATAAAAGAAAAAGAAGTCCTACATAGAACTTCCATTTGTGATGCTCGGCATATTTGAATATTAGCAGTGCTTTGCTTAGTGAACTTGCGTTGAGTTTTACTTTTGGTAAGTCGTTTTCTTCAAATCGAGCCATTTCTTTTTGTTTTTATGCAAAAGTAAAGAATAAAGTAGTGGAATTGAAGTGGACAAATGGTAAAGTTTCGTAAAAAAAATAGTTTTGTTATTGGAGATAAAGATTTTCTATGACTTGAAAACTTGTTTTATGCAACTCAACTTTAAACCAAAAATAAACCTCATTTAAAACGAATTAAACGAGATCTGTTTTTAAACTTATTTTATAAATGCTACTTTTTAAGAGAGGTTGCGAAACAGCTACCGCTTTTAGCGTCCTGCATTTTCGTATTCAATTTGAAACTTTTCATTTGCTCTATTAAATCCATTTGTTTCACATATTTTGCGTAATAAATTTATTAATTCTAGTGTGTTTTCAGTCGGATTTATATGCTGGATAAATTTGCGCTTTCCATTTGAATATATAATTATTGTATATTTTGGCGATTCAGAAAATCGAGTTATTTCTTCCGTTGCATTTTCATTTTTAACTTTTTGTAATTCAGTTTTTACTTTTTTGAATATCTCATCAGAAATGACTCCACTAAAATATTCAATTTGAGAGCTATCAATTTTCCAATTCTCATAAACTTTTTCAGCATACAATAGAACTTTCTTATTATTTTCAATCTGTAAATGATAAATTGGACAAGTACCAAAACATTTGGATGTATTGAATACTATTTTTTTAAATTCATCAGTATTCTTTTAAGTGCCACAACTCATAAGAATTAAAGAAAATAATTTAAATAATTGATTTTTAAATTTCATGTTTTTAATTAAAATGCTGCTTTATTCTTTTCAAATTTAAGAATCTGATAAATAACACCAGTGGTATGGTAAACATTACCGTGAGTATTATACAAAATACTACTAAAAAGGCTGGAGCATTTTCTTTGTTAAGTGTATTAACTAATAAATAAAAGAATGCCCAAACCATGATTATAAAAACACAAGTAATTATCATGACCAGCCTATTTGCCCAAAGTTTGTATTTTTTGAAGAATATTCCTCCAATCAACAGTATTATTCCGATGGTAATTAAAGTTGAACATACTTCTAAATGATGGTCAACCATAAAACTAGAATTCTTTATTTTGCTAAGTTCTTTTTTTAATATGATGGAAATCAATACACTACCAACATTACTCATAATAATAAATAATGATATTACAATGATCGTGATTCCAATATTATAAATTGATTTTGGTTTTGTTTCTATCATATTTATGAGTGTTTTTTTTGCTTGCACCTAACGTCAGTGCGTCTAAAAACCTAAATTTCTTTACTAACTAATCCCTAATAGCGCCAATTTTCAACCTCTCCGCACCATCAACTTCAAAACAAATATAATAAAAATAAACTACAACTTTTAATGGTTATAGTTGGTATTTAGTTTACTCCTTATGTTGGCAATCCGAGGTGGGACATATCCAAGCTATTGATCATTTCCGAACTATCTGGGGTATTTTTTATTCTTGACTAATATTTTTGTTTTCTTCTGACTGCTTCAAATTGTCTAAATCAGGCGAAGCATTTACTCTCGAAAGAAAATAAACTGTTCCAGTAGTTTTAAATTTATTTGTAGCCCACACAATTCCAATCATAAGTCCAACAAAAGCAATAAAACTTGCAGCAATTAAACCAGCCAAATTTTGAAAAAAATTATAAATTATCAATCCTAAAAAAATACCAAGTAAAGTTGGGGAAAGCACAATTCGAATATAACCAATAACCTCCGTTATGAATTCTAATATTTTGATCATTTCAATTTTGTATTTTTTCAATGTTGCTTTGTTTTTAGAATCGTCGCTAAAATTACAACTAACGGTAGTTCGTCTAAAAACCTAAATATCTTTACTAACTAATCCCTGATAGCGCCAATTTTCAACCTCTCCGCACCATCAACTTCAAACAAATATAACAAAAAAAACTACAACTTTATATGGTTGTAGTTGGTGTTTGGTTTACTCATTTATGTAAATCTATTGTAGGAGTACCTTTCAATTAGGAAACCTATATTAGGAAGGGATATAATGCTTGAGCCAGTAATGGATTCATTATTTTATATCGCGCTGAAGTAGCTATTTTTAGAGTGGTAAGTATTAAAATTGTATAAAACGGTGAATTGCTTTGTTTGCGTTATCTTGGAACGAAGTATTTTTTAAAGAAGTAAAAAAAGTACTTTGGTCAACAACTTCTCCTGATAACTTCCCTTCTTTGCTTGCATAAAAAACGCCACTTTTATAGCGCTCATCCGAAATGCCATCAACAAAGCGTTTTGCACCTACTTCCAGTTTATGCACCATGCCGCCTATCAATGGAAATACAACTGGCATCATAAAATTCTTTAACATAAATTTCATTGCGGGGGGCAATTGATCAGGTGCATTAGTGCCACCTGTATTCCCAGGACTCATAACAATAAATTTGATGAACGGATTTTTTATCGCCATTGCTAACGTCCACAGGGTTACTACATATTTCACATAGCCGTAAGCCTGCACAGCATCGAATTTAGTGCCAAAATAAGTGCCGTCAAGCACAGCCGTAAACTCCTCTACAGAAGAAGTTTTCATAGCAACCGGTTTCATGCCCAGTAGCTTGACTCCAGGTACTGCTTCTGCACTGACTGCTAGTACTACTTTTTTTAACTTATTTTGTTTTAGTAATTCGTCTACTAAAATTACATGACCTAAAATATTGGTTGCCGCTAATTCATTCATACCAGAAGCGGTCATTTTACCTGCCGTTTTTCCAACCATCCCACCTGCATTCAAAATTACGGCATCAATAGGCTCATTTATTTTTTCTACTGCTTTTCTAACAGAATTGGCATCGGAAACATCTCCAATACTAATTTCAAAAATCGTTCTTCCCGTTTGTTCTTCAAGGTCTTTTTTGGCTACTTCAGCTTTTGCTTGATTTCTACAGAAAAGAATTATCTTTTTTGTTTCATTTTTCAACGCTAACTGTCGTGCAGTTTCTTTGCCAAGCCCAGTATTTGCTCCTGTTATTAATATACTTTCGTTCATTGCTCTATTTTTTTTAGTAATACAGCTACAAAAATAAAGGCTTCTGTTGTGCTATTGGTAGCAATAAGTCCATTAAATTTGCTTAATCGTATATATTTTAGCAATGGATGCATTAAGTAGTGTTTTAGAAAGTGTAAAGTTAAAAGCAGTTGTTTATCCAAAATTTAGTTTTACTTCCTCTTGGGGTATTGAAATAGAGCAAGATTTTCGCTCGCAGTTTTGGCTGCTCTTACAAGGGACTTGTTATTTGCGAGTACCCGGCGAGGAGGCTATACCATTGAATGTAGGCGATTTTATTTTTATCCCTCACGGGTCAACACATCAAATTTCTAGCAAATCGGATACAATCTGTGTGCCGGCTTCACAATTTGGTAAAGCTTATCACAGCGGAAAACCCTTATTTCAAGGAAAGGAGGAAGAGACGCTATTGATGGGTGGTCATTTTGAGTTTACTCCAACGGTACAACATCCTTTTATTAAGACCTTGCCTAAAGTGATACATATCAACAATACCACAAAAGAATTGAACTTATGGTTGCAACAAGCTGCCTCGTTAATGAACGAAGAGATAAGCGATGAAAAAATAGGCAGTAAATTAATTTTAGAGCGTTTGGTGGATATACTTTTTGTCTTAATTATTCGTGCATATCTAGAGCAAGCCAATATAAAAGATGGTTTTCTTATGGCGTTAAAGGATCATAGAATTAGTAATTCGTTACAATCTATACATGAATCTCCCGACAAAAATTGGACATTACATCAATTAGCGGCAACTGCTGGCATGTCTCGTTCGCTGTATTGCAGAGAATTTAAAAGATTAGTAGGGGAAACGCCATTAAGTTATTTGACCCATTGGCGTATTTTAAAAGCAAAAGAAATCTTATCAGAAAGCAAGGAAAATATAATTGAAATTGCCACTAAAGTGGGCTATCAATCGGAAGCTGCATTTAACCGACTTTTTAAATCAAAAGTGGGTGAGACCCCAGCAAGCTATAGAAGAAAGAGGCAATTGTAAAGGGATAATTTTTTTACATTGAACGCAAAAGGATGTATAAACGAGTGGGGGATATTGAAGTAATTGGCTTACAGCCGCAATGAACCCCTAGCTATTATGCTCCGCAATTGTTACTAATACTACTTTATACTATTCAGAAGTCCACGGAAAATAAACGTGTACGCTTGTAATATTTTAATTTGTCTCAGTATAGTTTTTGAAATTATTAAGGATTGCTTGCCATCCTGCCTTTTGCATGTCAATTGGATTTTCATTTTCTGCGTCAAATGTTACAACTACTTCGGTTTGGTTTGCTACAGGTTTAAATTTTACGTTTACAGTACGTCCGCCAAATCCATAAGTAAACTGCTCTCCGTCTATAATGTTGCTATATATTGCTTCAAAGTCAAATCCAAAACTTCCATCTTTTGCTTCCATTCTTGCACGGTATTTCCCACCAACTTTCATGTCGTTTTCGGCATTTGGACATTGCCATGAAGGATCTGCAAAATTCCATTTAGTTATGTGTTCTGGTTTATTGTAATAATTCCACACCTTTTTTTTGTCTGCATTTATGGTCGCTTGAACCGTAACTTTTGTTGTCTCCATTTTTTGTTGTTTATAATTTTATAAAGATAGTTATTTTGTCCTCATCGCTAGTACAAGCGTGAAGTTTGCGCTAGCGATGCGTGATAATAATGCTTGCACCAACGGGGTTCATTGTTCGGCTTGCAGCCGCAACGAATCCCGAGTTATTAGGCATTCGGTTATTTATTTATTTCAAATTTTCTAATATTTTAATTGTTTCTTTTGTTCCTGTTCTTTTACAATTTTCTTCATAACTTAAACTTTCATCCAAGCCAAATTCTGACATTAGTTCTTTTCTCAATGCTTTATTTTTTGGATTTCTTAAATCGTATTCTGTTTTGTAATTCGGCTCACGATTAAAATCAAAAAAATTATTATTTTTTATTGTTTCAACTATATCAACTTTCCAATAACATGTACTAAAACCACAAGAATAATATCCATAAGGATTTGACATAAATCTAGAAGTACTATTTTCGGGTAAAAAGATGTTTTCGCCACTTATGTATTTATTGAATTTTGTGATAGGAAGTTCTTTATGAATGAATCCCCATTGAAGAAAAACATTTCCACTACCATAACTAATGTTTTTACCATAAGACATTGGATATTCAAATTCTTTTTCCTCAAGTTTTTTATAACCAATTATTTCATATTCTCCATAATGTAAATGATTATCCATCATAAAATCTGACGGCAGTGCCATTAGATTTTCTAATATTTTGATATCAATCTTTTTTTCTGTCGAGAAAAATGGATATAATTTTACTAAAACAGGTGTACCCATTAATAAATTTAAACCGTGATTTTTCTCCAATAAATTACTTTTTCTTAATTTATTTATGTCAAGTAAAATTCTTCCAAAACAATAATTTTTTCGATCAATTTTGTATGCAAAAAAATCTCCCGACTTATATTTCACATTTTTCTTTTTTGCGTTTTTGAAAGCGTTGATTAATTCAAAATGATTTTCATCCGAGTTGTTTATAAAATCATCAACCCAAAATTTCAATTTGTTTTCTAGTTTTTGTTTTTTGTTCTCCCAATAACTTGAATAAAAAGTTGTTTTAGTTGTGTGATTTCCAATTAACAAATACCCGAAATTATTTAATGAGAAATACACACCAATTGGAGTTTTTGTGGATAATACTGATGCAGTCAGTTTTTGTTCTTTCCCTTTAGTTGTTTTTGGTAATATGATTTCTCTATTTCTTGTCAATTCATCATATTGGTACTCTACATATTGAGTTGAGCTTGAAATTATATGTTTTTTTATTGTATCCCCTTCAAAGTATAGAATACTGGGGTCACGATAGGTATCACCTTTTAGTATTACCTTCTCCCAATTTGGTTTTACTTTTTCAAGTCCAAAATATTCTCGTTCTTTATTTGATAATTCAAAATTCATTCTGTTTCAGATTTTTTCGGGTAAAATGATACCTAACTATCTTATAAAAGCATATTTTATCATAAAAAGTGCGTTTTTTATTAGTGATTTACTTACTACAAATATAAGTAAACTTCTTACACATTAAATGGAAATCCATAATGTGAATGGAGTGGGTGTAGCCTGTCTTGAGCCTGTCGAAAGGTGCAACACGGGGTAGATTGTTCGGCTTGCAGCCGCAACGAACCTCTGGCTACTATAGGCTGGCGTTTTATACTTTAGTTAAGTTTTCTGCACCGTAACCGCAACTTGGACAATACTTTGCTATTGGAGTTCTAAAAAGCTTTTCACAATTTGGACATTCTTTTCCAAACTGACTTCTTTGATGATGTAATATTGCATTTGGATTAGATTCGTATTCTCCAGTAATTAAACGATACATTTCTATTAAGTATCTGAATTTTTCAAAGGTTTCAATTTTCTCCAGCCAAATATAACTTGGAATATTTCTTCTCAGCAGTTCTTCGTCTACAACTTTTTTTCCATGAATAAATGCCTCTCTACATAAATTAAATTCTTCGTCATTAAGCATTTTGACTTTCATATCACAACGCCAACAATATTTTTCTTCCATTTAAATTTTAGTTTTAGATTTTCGTATACTTGCCTATGACTATCTTATAAACGCATATTTTATCGTAAATAGTGTGTTAATTTTTTAGTGATTTACTTACTACAAATATAAGTAAACTTCTTACACATTAAATGGAAATCAATAGTGTGAATGGAATCGGTTAAGCCTGTCTTGAGCCTGTCGAAAGGAGCAACACAGGGCCCATTGTTCGGCTTGCAGCCGCAAAGAACCCCTAGCTGTTACCTGCTGTGTCTCTTTTGAAGACTACCCTTTTTCTCTTTTAGTAATGTAAAGAATATAGCTTATAACTGTAAAAATCACAAAATAAAATATGGCAAAATAATGAATATTAATAGTCGGTAAAACAACTTTTCCTCCTGTCGAATCCTTTAAATAATTATATGTGCAATAAGTGTAAGGGATGATACACCCAAATTTCCAGGAAAGCGATGCTAATGCTCCAACCCACAAAACAAAACCGACACCAACAGACACTAAAAAGTTCTTAAATTTTAGACTTAATAAATATTGAAGTGCAATGACGGGTAGGCAGTCTATAAAATATAAAGCATTTTCTTTTAAAAAGAAATCAAAAGGGATCGGTGTTTTTGGATAAGTGTAAATCGTCAGCAAAAAGTGTACTGATTTAAGTCAAAACTAAGAGAGTGTTTTCAAAATCATTAAATTTGAATTATCATGAAAACACCCAAGAAAAAAACAGCAGAGAATTTTATCAAAGACATTCGTAG
>CAIWKX010000274.1 GCA_903913315.1 uncultured Bacteroidota bacterium
AACGTTGCAAAACCTTTGTGACTCCAATTAGTCAAGGTAGGAATGTCATTTGTATGAATTCTTGGCACTGAGGCCTTTGGCACTGAGGCCTTTGGATTAAGATTTCCAATACTAAATGAATGTCCTTTCATTGACGAATTATCATCATCACTAGGGTCATCAAGTTTGAGCATATTGCTCTCAAGTCACAATAAGGGAATAACCCAGACTCATTTCGCAAAATAATTTGCTTTTGTTGACTATTTTCAACTCATAAACGGGGTTTGGCACAATTTATAAAACTGCCCAAACTACCTGTCGTCTTGGCAACGCTCTGTATCCCCCTTGGAAACGTCCTCCGAGGTCTTGGCATCAAAGGCGCTCCACTTGCAGTCTTCACCCGTCGCGTTTTCCAAAAACTTTTTTGCTTGTGAAGAAGTAGGTTTGGCTGCCTGGCGAATTGTGGGGTCAGGTTCTTCATCAGAGTCGAGAACCGAGAGCGCAGCCTTTTCTGACTTGATACATTTTTCACGTTGAATTTCATTTTCACGTCTTGAGAACTTTGAAAATAAACTCTGGTTGATAAATAAGCTTGGAAATAATCATCAGATTGCCTCCAAACAAAGATAATCGAACTATAAAAAGTTGAGTTGGTGCGTGAATATATATATTGTGGCGTGTACTACACTTAGTGGCAGTACGTAGATCTAAGATACTAAGCTAACTATAAAGAATGTATAGTGGCTTGTAGATGACTTGTATTACTTACAGATAACAACAGTTAGATGGAAGTAAAGTGAAGTGCAATAGAAGCAGTTAATCATAAATGCGTAAATACGAGGAACACGTGGTACATGTGATATACAGTTGTACCATGGCTCTCAGTATGGTTGTACTCAGTACAATGTACCTACAGTACAATGTACCTACCTAAGTACAATAGTACTTAGGTGTAAGTGAGAGTATCATATACTGGAACTTACTGTAACCAACATGTTGTGTTACATTGCCCTTCACCTTTTTGAAAAACTTTTTATTCATGTCGTATGATTATGTGAGACTGACATTTGTCTTACTCACTAAAAACCTTTAAAAACAACCTTTCCAAGGTAAAAAAATATTTAAGGAAAATTCTTTATGAATATCATACTTATTTTAGAATTAATTTTTCCATATTATTATCTCTTAAGTATTGATGTAAAACTGTATTGTTGCGTAAGGCACTCCAAGGTAACCATAAATCCTCAGTTTCATCATATCCCAGCCATCTTACTAGGAAGTCCATATCAGATTTTCGTTTAGGACTGCCTCTATGTTGTAAGATTGCTTCTACTTCGTCTTCTTCGTAGTCCTTAGCTGCAATAGCCATAGGATCTACATGACGGGGATCATATTCAAAACGTTTGAGTCTTGATATATGTACAGAGATTTGTTTATTTTGGACAAGGTCCAGCAGTAAATATTCTGCTCCTTTATTAGAAATGACCCTCATTGGCCCTTTCCAATATGTATGCAATTTAGTAGGAGCTCTATGTCCCATAGCAGAATCAGGATATAATACTAACACAAATGAATTAGTATCAAATTGTGTAATAATGTTTCCTTGTTTCTTTTGCATAAATTTTTCATCTTGATCACTCTGTCTTTTTTGTGCAATATTAATTAATTTGTCTTGTAGACTAATCATTTCACTAGACCATTGAGCAATTTTAATGTCTTTAGACTTACGTATAGGTGGGTCAATAAAACCGCCTTGGAGGTTGATTTTTCCTCCAAAAACTAAGTCGTTTGGACTAACCCCAATTCTAGAATGAATTTCGGAATTAATAATCCTTTGAGCTAATGGTAAAAATATTCCCCAAGCATCACGCTTGTTTATTTCAAAAACCATTGCTCTAATGTGTCGCATGACTTCCTTACTACATCGTTCAACGATAGCATTTTCCTCTTTAGAATATGCTAGGATAGTGTCAGCATTAGTACCGGTAATTTTAATTACTTCAGATACCATTTCATTCACAAATTCGGTGCCATTATCCATTTGGATTATCTGTGGGCAACCGAATGTACCTGTATGCA
>CAIWKX010000275.1 GCA_903913315.1 uncultured Bacteroidota bacterium
ATGATGAAGCCGTTTTAAGTGATCAATTAATTCTTTACGATTGGTTGCACTTGCACCATGAAGATTTTACAGGACAGTATGGTAAGTTTTATGGAGCCTATAGAAATGCACCTTGGTATATTGACCAAAAGAAAGACGCGGAAGCTTTAGCAACTAAACTTGGATTTGCAAAAGTTTCTGAAGAGAAATTAGCCGTTGCCAAGAAAATCAAAGCATTTGTGATAGGAGGAGGCTTTATGTTTGCCATGTGTTCGGCAACCGATAGTTTTGATATTGCGCTTTCGGCAGAAGGAGTTGATATTTGCGAGCCAATGTTCGATGGTGACGCTAGTGATGCAAATTACCAATCTAAAATTGATTATTCCAAAACTTTCGCTTTTAAAGATTTTATCTTGGATCGAAAACCAGAACATTATGAGTTCTCCGATATTGATATGACCGAAAAACGGACCACTATCCCTTTTGAAAAAGATTACTTTACCTTGATGGAATTTTCTGCGAAATGGGATGTGATTCCCACTATGCTTTGTCAGAACCATACCCAATTAGTAAAAGGGTTTATGGGGCAAACTACTGCTTTTGATCGTCACCTTATTAAATCAAACGTATTGGTTCTAGGAGAAAACGAATTGAATGAGGAAGCTAGATACATTCATGGTCAAATGGGAAAAGGCTTCTTTACATTTTATGGCGGTCATGACCCCGAAGATTATAGACATCAAGTAGGAGATCCTCCTACCGTACTAGATTTACATCCCAATTCTCCTGGATACCGTTTGATTTTGAACAATGTATTGTTTCCAGCTGCTAGAAAGAAAAAACAAAAAACATAAAAGTGTTAAAATTTGTAAATTCAAATTTCACCCTTCGAGGGTGAATTTTCACCCTAATAGGATCAATTTTCAGGCAAAAAGGGTGAATTTTCACGCTTTTAGGTTCAATTTTCACCCTCCGAGGTTCAATTTTTAGGCAAAAAGGGTGAATTTTCAGGCTATTAGGCTCAATTTTCACCCTCGAAGGCTCAATTTTCAGGCAAAAAGCCTGAATTTTGTTTTTTGAAATTTCCATTTAGTTTTTTCCTTTAAGGTTTTGTAAAAACACACCTTATTTATATGAAATAACTATTTTGATAAGTTATCAATGTTTCTTTCCTTTTAAATCTTGTATTATAATTACGGTACTTTATATTTTGTAAAAGTACTTGGTCATTTAGGACGACTAATTCAAATTGTAATTTTTCTAACTCAAATAGTTCTATTTTAAATTCATAACTGCCAATAAATCCAATTTCCTTTTGCTCAATATAAATGCCTGGGGTTTTGGAAAAGTTTAGAAACTTTTTTTCAACGGAATAAAGCGGAAATAAGTATTGGTCTTGGTTTAATGCTTCCAGTTTTAGTTTATGTATTTTTTTTCCGTCCAACCAAATTTCAATTTGATTTTTGGGAGTATCCATCAAACCGCTGACTTCCTCACACGGAAGTTTTTCTAAAGAGTCGACCGAGTTTAGTTTGAGATGATAGTAAAAGAAGGGGTCTAAAATAGCCTGATGTAGTGGCTGTTTTATCCGGGCAGCAATTAGTTCGTAGTACTCTTTTTCTAAAGTGTTTAAACG
>CAIWKX010000276.1 GCA_903913315.1 uncultured Bacteroidota bacterium
GTAGGCTAATGGAAGTGCGATAACTGGCTAACAGAGGTTCAATGCCAGATAAAAATCTCAAGCGTAGGGATGCGCTTGGGATTTTTTTTTGTGGTTTCAAGTAAAGGGAGATTCAAAGCAGGGCTATTTTTGAATGAGGATAAAGTAGACCCTATTTTTGAATAGGAGTTTTCCTAGTTCAATAATTTTTTAGTGTCGGAGAATATTGTTAAGTTTGGAAATAAATAGAATAACTATGCAGGCAAAACCATTTTTGAAATGGGCTGGCGGTAAAACCCAGTTGATAAAAGAATAACGACAATGAATTTAAATTTTAATTTAAAGCTTGCAGATGGTTATAAAAGCAATTCACAAATCGCTAGAGTATTAACTGAAAATTGGGTTAAAGAAAATTCATACTGCCCAAACTGTGGTCAATTATCACTAAATGATTTTGAAAATAATAAGCCAGTCGCAGATTTTTATTGTAAAGAATGTAAAGAAGAATTTGAATTAAAAAGCAAAAACGGAAAACTAAGTACTACAATTAATGATGGCGCTTATGAAAGCATGATAAAAAGGATTACTTCGGATACTAATCCAAATTTTTTCTTTTTGACTTATAATAGAAATACTGTTGACAATTTTTTAGTAATTCCAAAACAATTTTTTACGCCAGAAATTATTATCAAAAGAAAACCTTTATCTATAACTGCTAAACGAGCGGGTTGGATAGGTTGTAATATAGATATTTCAAAAGTTCCAGAAAGTGGAAGAATTTTTATAGTTGAAAATTCAAAAATAATTGAAAGAGAAAAAGTACATATTAAATTAAAAAGCACAGATTTTTTAAAATCTAAAAGCCTAGAAGCTAGAGGATGGATATTAGATGTTTTAAATTGTGTTGAAGAAATTAAAAAGCAAGCTTTTACATTAGATGAATTATATGCTTTTGAGGATAAGTTAAAAGTGAAATACCCTAATAACAATCACATTAAAGATAAAATCCGTCAGCAATTACAGTTTTTAAGAGATAAAGGATTAATAGAATTTAATGGAAGAGGAAATTATAAAAAAATAGAACTATGAAAAAATATATATTTATTTCACCCGAAGGGTCAACGGAGGCTCCAAACAACTTATACGAAGTTAATAATATGCAAGTAATTGGAATTGTTGAAAATGCTAGAAATGAAGATGAAGCATTAAAAAAACTTTTAATTGAAAATGAATGGATTATTGATGCTGAATTCAATGTTGCTGAATTCATTGTTTATGAAATTTTATAATTTTAAATCCAAATACCTACCTTCAATACCAGCCATTTTTAGAGCTTTTGCATTCTCTTTACCATAAGCAATAAATACACTAGGTGCACCCGGAGTTCCTGCCTGAATTCCTGTTATATGATAAAACTTTATTCTTCCTTTAACAAATAGTAAAGCATCAGCATCATTCCAAATATGCTCAAAGAAACATTTAGTTTCTGTTCTTGCAAAAATTAGAGCAATTCCATTTCCATGTAATTTTAGTTTTTCCAGCCATAATTCCATACCTCTACCATAAGGTGGGTTAAGATAAACCCTACCAAACCAATTTTTTGCTAATCCATCATCTACAGTTGTAAAATTTGTTGTTGCATGCAAAAAAGGTGCGTTTATTGGACTACAAGGGTCTAAATCAAAACAACCTAATTTTTTTACTAATTCAGGAGGCGTTAACCATTCAACTTTAGTATTTTCACAACGTTCAAAAGATGTATTCATAATAAATGATTTGATGCAAATATTAGATCATTATTTTATATAAACAAATTATAATGTGATCAAAATCAATAATTTATAAACAAAATTAAAAGTAATTCATTTTCAATTCATTAAATATCTTTATAATTTTTATAGACCTAAAATGCTTAAATTATTTTAGTATCCAATAATCCTGGCGAATGATTATTAAATCCCTTTGCAGGAAGTTCCACAATAGGAATTGTAGCTAATTTATCTAACAGACGTTATTTAGGAATTGATATGGAAACCGAGTTTTTGCAAATGAGTAAAGCTCGAAAACTAGAAATAGAGAATCCTATTATAGCAGCAGGGTATCGACAAAAGATTAACGGGTTTAATGACAAAAATGAATTGAATTTGTTTTTGGCTCAAGAACCGAAAGAGGAGTATTCTCCAGAGTTGGAGTTTTAGAGAGTGGTTTTAGAACTAGGCTTTTTTTGAAATAAGTTTTTTATAGAATAACCACCCCGCCTTTCAGGCACCTCCCAAAAAGCTCGGGACAAGCTCTCCAAAGGAGGGGAATGTTACTAATAATGTTTAAGTTGTTTTAAAGTACTGTAACATTTTACTATATTTATAAACTAATTGTTAAACCAAAACAATCAACTATGTTGAAACATTTTATCCTTTTGGAATGGAAATCTTTTTTTCGTTCGGCTTCGTTTGGAACCAATGTAGTGCTAAAGGTCTTTATGGGATTGATGGCACTTTATTTTATAGGGATATTTCTAGTTTTAGGTTTCGGAATCTATCCGATGCTTAAGGATAAAGGACTGAACCCTTTTACAGCAGTCAACAAGTTCTTGATTTATTATTTTGTGGTGGATTTGGTGATTCGCTATTTTATGCAAAAAATGCCAGTCACTAACATTCGACCTTTGTTGACTTTGCCTATAAAAAGGAATACCATAGTGCATTTTACGCTGGGTAAAACGTCTATTTCGTTTTTCAATTTATTGCATGCGTTTTTCTTTATTCCGTTTTCTATTATGTTAATGCTGCACGACCATGCGGTGAGTCATGTTATTTTCTGGCATTTGGGCGTTGTTGGTATTATTTATATGAATAACTATATCAATGTTTTACTGAATAATAAAGACAGTGTTTTCTATTCGGTTTTGGTGGTGGTTGCTGGTTGTGGCCTTGCTCAGTATTATAAAGTCTTTGATGTTACAAATTATACCGCTCCTTTTTTTGAAGGCTTGTATACTACCCCGTATTTATTTATTATTCCAATAATGGCTGCTGTTGCCGCTTATTATTTTGCGTTTAACTTCTTTAAAAACAATTTGAATTTGGATGAAGGATTGGCCAAGAAAAGCGTGGAAGCAAAAACCGAAGACTTTAATTGGTTGAACCAATTTGGCACGCTAGGCACGTTCTTAAAAAA
>CAIWKX010000277.1 GCA_903913315.1 uncultured Bacteroidota bacterium
GATAACAGTAGGAAAACGCGCTATGATTTCGGGCAAGGCATCCAAGGCAGTTTCGATGCTTTTACCTTCATTGAGCAAGCCAAATGTGGAAAGCACGATTCTATCAGCCAATTGCACTCTTGATTTTTTATGTTTATCATTCAATGACGAGACCAAATGGGTACCATGAGCAATAACCATTATTTTTCTTTCGGCTATGCCATAATCTCTTTTTAAAATAGCAGCTGATGTGTTGGTCATCACAATAATAGTATCGGAACAATCAACAATTTTACGCACGACTTTTTTAAGTTCTTTGTTTGGATTGGGTAATACCGTATGGAAAGTTGTAGTTATGGGTCGTTTTAAATGCGCCATGAATTTTAATAAATAGTTGCCATAGTCACCACCAAATAATCAAAACTCATGTTGCAAGAATATCATTTTGATATTTTTATCAGCATTAATCTTTTTTGTTAGTGAAGCATATTGGTCTTCTTCTTGCGTATGCAAAATATATTTTACCTCATCTGGATAAGTCAAGTCAGATTCTTTAGCCTCTAACGCACAAATTTTTAACGAAAGTGAATGTCCAAATTTTTCTTGAATGGCATTTCTTAAATCTTGCGAATAGGTTGCGATACCACATTCTCTTGGCGGATAGGAAGTAATAAATAGTATCTCAGGTAATTCTTTGTGTTTAAAAGGAATAATACCTTTTTGTGTTTCAGGTGATGTGTTGAAATTTAAGATTGAAATATTTTTAATGGTTTCTTTATAAACGATTAAACTGTTATTTAAAATGGGAAAAATATTAGCTCTCATGGTTGACTTTATTTAGTAATAATTCTTGTAATAACTCTTTTAAACTTACGGAAGCACAGGCTATACATTTGTCGGCAGCGCCATAATAAATATATAATGTATCGTCGAATAAGGCTGTCCCTGTTGGAAAAACCACATTGTTTACCACACCATTTAATTCATAATCAAATTCGGGAACAAACAAAGGATCTATCAAGCGAGCAATAACTTTAGTAGGGTCATTAATATCTAATAATGCTGCTGCTGTGGAATAGATATATCCTTCGGAAGTATCGTAAACACCATGATAGATAATCAACCATCCTAATTCGGTTTCAATGGGGGGTGCGCCAGCACCAATATATCCTGATTCGTGATTTACTCCTATCGGATCCATTACAATATGCTCGTTTAAATGCAGGAAGTACTGATCCCAATACTCTTTAGTCAGTTCGTCCAAACTATTGACCATAACCAACTGTATGCCTGGACGAATGCGATGGAAAAAAGCCAACTTACCTCCTATTCTTCTTGGAAAAAAGAGTACATCTTTATCCCATAAATAAATGCCTTCATTAACTTCAAAGTGACGTACATGTCGGAAATATTTAGCATTCACCAAATTATTACATTCAGCCAATCGCTTGAATTCATCGAAAGTAATTCTTGGAACGATAATCCCACCTCTTTCAAATGTTTTTAAATCGGTCGATGTGGCTAAAGCTCCCAAAGCATTTATACCATTATAAGCAGTATAGGTTATATAGTAAACGCCATCAATCTTGACAATTCGTGGGTCTTCAATTCCTTTGGATGCATCTTCAGAATAAGGAATCATTAAAGGTGTATCATCTCTTGCTACTACTGTTAATGGTCCGTCTAACTTACAATATCCTATTGTTGAATAGTTACCATTTCTAACGGCTCTATACAACATGTGAATAGTGTTTCCTTCTTGATATATGCCTGGATTTAATACACTATCATTTTCAAATGATAAGTCTGTTTTTCTTAGAATTACACCGTGTTTTGTAACTTTTATCATAATGTTTGAATTTAAAGAATAAAAAAAACGCAGGAATTTAAAATTCCTGCGCTTTTACTTGGCTCTTACATGTATTCGTAGTATCACGTAAATTCTACGTTGCCCACATAATCAAGTCAAAATTATACTGTTGCAGGTTGCACTTTTTTAATGATGTTTATTATCTCTTCACGTTTTTTGTGAAGACGTAGTTCCATTCTCTTGATCAAATCATCTTCCCTTCCACGTTCAAATTTTAAATCCGAATCAGTAAGGTTTGGATATTTGTCTTTTAAATCATCTGCTTGTTGGCTCCAATCTCCAGAAATTTTTAAAGCTTCTGTACTTTTATTGTGTTTTGCTTCCATGATGTTGATTCTTTAAATGTTGCTTTCTTATAGTACAAAGATGCGTTGATTAGCAGCATGAATTATTACAATAAAACCTCTAATTATTACATATATCTCACATTTACAGATTTTTATATACAAAAAAAGCACTATGATTACATAGTGCTTTTTTATACTTAAACTATTTTACTAAATATTTTCTAAATTCTGATTGCGTTTTTGTTTCAATTGTTTGAAAAAAGTTGGAGAGAGCCCTGTATGTTTTTTAAATTGACTTGACAAATGGGCTACACTACTATAATTGAGAATATAGGAAATCTCTGTGAGGTTCATTTCATCATACAATAGTAGTTCTTTAACTCGTTCAATTTTATGTTGTATAATAAATTGTTGAATTGTAATTCCTTTTACTTCAGAAAAGACATTGGACAAATACGTGTAATCTTGATGCAATTTTTCACTAATATAATCAGAGTAATTTACTTTCGGTATCTCATCCGTATAATGTACCATTTCAATGATTACATTTTTAATTTTTTCTAATAGAATTGATTTCTTATCATCCAACAGTTCTAACCCAGAAATAGCAAGGTTTTTTTTTAACTCAATAAATTTATTAGGTGATATATCCTCTAATATTTCAACCATACCCAAATCTACAATAACATAGTGCAATCCTAACTTTTTTAATTCTTCTTTAACCAACATTTTACAACGAAGACTAACCATATATTTTATGTAAAGTAGCATATAGTTTGGGTATGTTTTACACAAATTAATTCGTGTTTATTTTGTTAATCCTCATAACCACTTTTGATTACAGTTGAAATCATTTTGAATTGCACATTGGCATTAAAATGATGTTTAGAATGCGCAGGAATAATGATTCCTTCTCCTAATTTTAATTTGAATTTTTTATCATTAATAGTCAATTCAGCTACACCATCAATTATTTGAATGTAGGTGTCAAATGGTGATATTTTTTCATCTAATTCTTCTCCTGCATCAAATGAGGAAACGGTTACATTCCCAGTTGTTTTTTTTATAATCGTCTTACTGACAACAGCATTAGCCATATATTCAATAATTTCAACTACAATGTGGACTTTACCTTTCTCTAATTCGGCATTGTCATTATTATTTTTCATGATTTTATAGGTAATTATTTATTTCTTAAATAATTGTTTAAATAGACTATTAAACAAAGGTGATTTTAATTGGTTCTAATTTGTTACACTTAAGAGTGGAAAAGTTACATAAATCACACATTTAGGATACTAAATAACTTTGCTACATTCTATTCATGTACCAATGGAGTTGCTTTTCAACTTTTTGAGAATGTAATATGGAAGTAATGGTTTGCTTTAGTCTAAAGAAAGCAGTTTCACTTTTTACAACATAATCTGTTGCCTTATGATGCATGCATTTTATGGCTACATCAATCTTATCTTGCGAAGATAACATTATAACTGGTATTTCTGGGTTAAATTCCTTAATTTTATCTAAAGTCGCCAATCCATTCATGGCATCTTTTTCAATCCCATCAAGATGAAAATCAAGAATGATGATATCTGGTTTCTCGTCAAGACTATCTATGCATAATTCACCAGTAGCAAATGTTTGAATATCAAAATCAGCATGGTCTAAAAACTCTATTTCTAATGACTTTAAAAATAAGGCATCATCATCTACTAAGAACAGTTTAATTTTATTTTCGGTTTGCATTAGTTCAAATTTTTAATGGTAATTAATTCTTCCTCTAATTCCCTGCAGGCTTGAACACAAATATTCTCTAGCTGTAAAACCATCTCCGGTATAGAATCTTCTTCGGATTGTATATTGGCAAAGTCTTTGACTTTTTTTGCCATGAGTTCAAAATCGTGATTTATACCAACAATGGAAAATGACGGAATCATTTTATGAACTGTTGAATATAAAGTACTCCAATCTTTTTGATCAAAACTGGTTCTCATACTTTCAATCAAAGGTGGTGTTTGTTCCAAATATAATGAAATCATTTCCGTCATCAATTTCGGATTGGATTTCGTGCGTTGAATCAGATAATTCAAATCAGTACATTTATTTTTTAGCGCAATTTTATTGACTTTTATTTCTTGATTATTATGATCTGATTTCTTTAAAATTCCAATAATTTTGCTATACAACAAACGTTCATCAACAGGTTTAGAAATATAGTCATTCATTCCTACTTCCTTACATTTATCCAAATCAACGGTGGTAACGTCAGCCGTTAGCGCCACTATGGGAATAGCAGATTTTAGTGTTTTTCTGATGTATTCTGTAGTTTCAAAACCATTCATAACTGGCATTTGCAAATCCATTAAAATAATATCATATTCTTTTATTCGCAGTTTTTCAATTGCAATCTTTCCATTTGCAGCAATATCACAATTAAATCCAAAATCATCCAATAAGGTTCTCATCAACAACTGATTCAAAGCAATATCTTCCACTACTAAAACGTTAATATTCTTTAGCTCCTTATTCAAAGTAAAAATTTCTTCTGCAAGTTCAAGACTATCATTCGTTTTTTGAAAAGGCAATCTAAAACTAAAGGTCGAACCTTCGTTAATTACACTTTTTACTTTTATAGTGCCTCCTTGTCCTTCTACCAATTGTTTAACAATAGCAAGGCCTAGACCTGTACCGCCATAAATCCTAGAAGTCCCGCTGGATGCTTGCTGAAAATTCTCAAAGATGCTTTCAATTTTAGATTCAACAATACCAATCCCTGTGTCAGAAACGGCAAACTCAATAATAACATCATCATCAGTTTCTTCGATTAATTTTACGCTGACTACAATTTTTCCTTGTATGGTAAACTTAACGGCATTACTAACCAAATTTAAAATGATTTGATGCAATCGAACAGGATCTCCAATTACTATTTCTGGTATAGAAACATCATATTCATTAACTAACAATACATTTTTTTCTTGACTTTTAATATCAAATAAGTGAATCATGGCCGCAATAGACTTCGCCATTTTAAAAGGTGTTTTTTCAAAGGACATCTTGCCTGAATCTACTTTGGCTAAATCTAAAATGTCATTAATCAAAACAATTAAGGCATCGCCACTAGTTTTTATAGCTTGAAGATATTCTCGTTGCTTAGCGGTCAACTCCGTTTTCAAAACTACTTTTGTAAATCCGATGATAGCATTCATTGGCGTTCGAATTTCATGACTCATATTGGATAAAAACTGCTGTTTGGCTTTTACCGAGTCAACTGCTATTCTAGTAGCCGCTTCTGCTTTTATTAAAGCTTCTTCTACTATTTCTGTAGCTAATTCTGCAAATGCTTTTGCTTCTATCAATTCTTTTTCGGCTTTCTTTTGTTCAGTAATATCTCTCGCTACCACAACGGCACCAATAACATTATCATTAGCGTCTTTATAAACCGAGCCATTAAATAAGACATTCGTCAAATTGCCATCAATTAATACCAAAGGATAATCCACGACAAATCCTTTTGAAAAAACCTCTTCATAGCCTTTTTTGGCTAATTCGGGTTCCGTGAAATAGTTAATAAAATCGGAACCAATTAAATCTTCCTTGGATACATCGGTAACCCGAACGGAGGCCTGATTGGTATCCATAATTTTTCCATCCAAACTAATCGTAAACAATGGGTCACGACTGGCTTCAATCAAACTTAATGAATATTGTGAAGCTAATTTTAACGAGTAATTATAGGCTTGCAATTCCTTACTTTCAACTACTCGTTTTTCCTTTTCTTCATTTTGAAAATTAAGTTCTTTATCAGCAATGACTAATTCATCAGCTCTATCCTGCTTTTCTCCCGTTTGGAATTCTAGTTCTTTATTGGCAATAATCAATTCAGCAGCACGATTCTCTTTTTCTTTATTTTGGTAGGCTAATTCTTTGTTAGCTATAATAAGCTCAGACGCTCGTTTTTCCTTTACAGTATTTTGATATTCTAATTCAACGTTAGCAATAACCAATTCGGCTGCCCGTTTTTCTTTTTCATTGTTTTGATACACTAATTCTTTATTGGCTATGGTTAATTCATCTGCGCGTTTCTCTTTTTCTTCATTCTGAAAATTAAGCTCTTTATTGGCTATAACCAATTCGGCAGCGCGTTTTTCTTTTTCTTCATTTTGAAAATTAAGCTCTTTATTAGCGATAGTTAATTCATCAGCGCGTTTTCCTTTTTCTTCATTTTGAAAATTAAGTTCTTTATTAGCTATAACCAATTCAGCCGCGCGTTTTTCTTTTTCATCATTCTGAAAAGCTAGTTCTTTATTAGCAATGGTTAATTCATCCGATCGCTTTCCTTTTTCTTCATTTTGAAAATTAAGTTCCTTATTAGCAATGCTTAAATCTAATGCCCATTTTTGTTGCGCAATATCTCTAGCCACAATTACTACTCCCAATACATTTCCAGCTTCATCTTTATACACAGAACCATTAAACAAAACATCAGTTAGTTTACCATCTTTATGTTTTAAAGTTAAAGGGGAATCAGCAACAGAGCCCTTGGCAAAAACCTCCTGATAAACCTCACTAGCTTTTTGTGGTTCCGTAAAGTAATCAAAGAAATTGGAATGGGTTAGCGCAATACGAGTCTGTCCTGTAATAGCAATAGTAGCTTGATTCATATCCGTAATTTTCCCATCAATATTGATAGTTACCAATGGATCTAAACTAGCTTCAATTAAGCTCCGAGCATATTGATTTTCTTTATTTATCATATCCATTATCTCCTATTTCTTCTATTGGATTTCTTCTTTTTTCTTTTAACTTTTTGAAATGCGACGGAGTTAATCCGGTGACCTTTTTAAACTGATTGGATAAATGAGCCACACTACTATAGTTGAGTTTATATGATATTTCGGTTAGATTGTACTCATCATAAAGCAACAATTCTTTAGCCCGTTCAATCTTGTGATTGATGATGAATTGCTGAATAGTCATTCCTTTTACTTCGGAAAAAATATTAGATAAATAGGTGTAATCATGATGCAGTTTTTCACTGATATAATCGGAATAATTCACCTTAGGCATCTCATCCGAATAATGAACCATTTCAATAATGACATTTTTAATTTTCTCAATTAAAATAGCCTTTTTATCATCCATTAATTCCAATCCAGAATTGGCCAATCCCTTGCGCAATAAGGCACGTTTTTCATCAGAAATATTTTCCATGATTTCTATTTCGCCCAAATCGACAATTATAAAATGAAGCCCTATTTTTTTTAGTTCGTCTTTTACAACCATTTTGCAACGAGTGCTTACCATATATTTGATGAATAACTTCATATTGGGGGTGTATTAAGTCAATTTTACAGTATTAAAATTAATCTTCAAAGTTGGTATTACTATTGGGAAATGTGTTATATAAATCAAGTGAAATGTTACATAAATCACATGTTTACTGCGGTTCTTTTGGAAGTTTAGCTTGAATAAAAATGTGGGAATGATGTAATTTATACTCCCTCTTTTGTAACATATATCCTTGTAGTTCTTCCCAATTTTGTTGTTGAAATTAATTAATCGTATAAATCATAAAACAATGAAAACAGAAAAAAAACTAGGTATTTGGATGGATCATTTGAATGCACACATAATCGAATTTTCTTCTGATGTAAAAGATACTCAAACCATAACGTCCGATTTTACGCATCAAGATAAAGAGGAAACTTTGCAACGTAGCGAAAGTGAAATGCACAACAAAGAACAGCACAAACAAGCAACGTATTATAAAGCACTGATTGCCATAATCAGAAATTATGCGGAAGTTATTCTGTTTGGACCCACAGAGGCTAAAGTAGAATTATTCAATTTTATTAGGGAAGATCATAAATATGATAAAATAAAAATCGAAGTGAAAAATACTGATAAAATGAGCAATGTAGAGCAACATCATTTTGTTAGAGACTATTTCAAACGCTTTGAATTCAAAATGTAATGGAAAGGTAGCACATCAAAAGCCATGAAAAACATTCAAAAAAAGACAGATAGTAATGCTCCTAAAAGAGCCAACGAACAAGCAGATCAATTCCCAGGCTATCCACAATATCCTGCTAACGAGGATATTTATAACAAATTTGACAAAGAATTTGATATTGACCCTGAAGATATTTCTAAGAAGAAAAACAGCATCAAAATTGACAATGCCACTTCGTTAAATGTAAAAGATTTTAAGGAAGACCAAACGGGTGAAGATTTAGATGTTCCTGGTTCTGAATTAGATGAAAAACAAGAAAATAGTGGTAGTGAAGACGAAGAA
>CAIWKX010000278.1 GCA_903913315.1 uncultured Bacteroidota bacterium
AATTATATAAAGTTATCATAGTTGAAAATCCAGAATTAAGAGCAAAATTACTGTCCGCATCGTGGGGACAAACTCAAATAGTTGATGCTTCTCATTTACTTATTTTTGCTAATCAAACAACGGTAGAGAATGCTGATGTAGATCATTATTTAAACAATGTAGCTGCTACAAGAAATTTACCTATTGATGCCTTAGCTGGTTATGGCGACTTTATGAAAGGATCTGTAGGAAATATGCCTGAAGAAGTGAAACCTATTTGGACTGCTAAGCAAACTTATATTGCGTTAAGTAACTTATTGAACGCTGCCGCTGAGCTTAAAATTGACGTTACACCAATGGAAGGATTTGTACCTGCTCAATACAACGAGATCTTAGGTTTAGACAAATTAGGATTAAACGCTGCAATTGTGGCTACAGTTGGTTATCGTCATGAAGAAGATGCTACACAACATTATGCAAAAGTTAGAAAATCAAACGAGGAATTATTCCTTACCTTATAATCAATAACCTTAATTAATTTAAACAATGAAAAATTTAAAAACAATCGCAATCGCATTATTCGTAGTAGCATCAACATTTGCTACAGCACAAACTAAGAAAGTTGATGCTAAAAAAAGCTCTATCCATTGGTTAGCCAAAAAAGTAACTGGTCAACACGAAGGAACGGTTAATTTAAAAGAAGGATCTTTAGTATTCAAAGGAAAAGATTTAACTGGAGGAACCTTTACCGTTGATATGACCTCATTAACTTCTACTGATTTAACTGGAGAATACTTAGGAAAATTAAACGGTCATTTGAAATCTGAAGATTTCTTTGGAACTGAAAAACATCCTACTTCTAAATTATCATTCAAAAAAGTGACAAGTAAAGGAAATGGTGTTTATACTATAACTGCTGATTTAACTATCAAAGATGTGACTGCTCCAGTAACTTTTGATTTAACAGTTAAAGCAAATAATGCTTCCACTAAATTTATGATCAACAGAACTAAATACGGAATTAAATATGGTTCTGGAAGCTTCTTTGAAAATTTAGGCGATAAAGCTATTAATGATGAATTTGAATTAACTGTTAACCTACAGTTCTAATTGGTGAACAATTACTATGAAAAGGCGAAAACCTTAAAGAGAAATCTTTAAGGTTTTTTTATTTATTTCTTGATTATAAAAAAAGATTTCTATATTTGCATTCTATAATAGTAATTATGAACAGCATTTTAAACAATACTTGGTGGTGGAACAATTTACGTCAAACGTCGTGAACTGAACTGCTATACGTCTATTTTTAAAATTCAAAATATTCAAAAAGGCTTGTCAATCACGACAAGCCTTTTTTTATTTACAAAAAATGAACCTATGAAAACCTATACTTTAAAAACCCATTATAAGCAAATACTAGCTGACACTATTACACCTGTGAGTGTCTATTTGAAGATTCGCGATAAATTTCCGAATAGTATCTTATTAGAGAGTTCCGATTATCATGCTAACGACAATAGTTTTTCATACATATGTTGCAATCCCATTGCCTCTATTAAAGTAGCAAACGAAAACATCAGTAAGCGATTCCCTGATCACACTTTAGAAGAAATTGTCATTACACAGGAAACTAATCTTGCAAATGAAATTCAACTATTTGCTTCTCAATTTGAATCTAATAATGACTCATTCAAATTTATTACAAATGGTCTTTTTGGTTACATCAATTTCGATGCAGTGCGTTATTTTGAAAAAACAGCCATCAATAAAAAGTCGAATTATGGTGAAACTCCTGATATATTTTATGCCATATATCAAAATATTATTGCCATTAATCATTTCAAAAACGAAGCCTACATCTTTTGTCATTCGATAGAAAATACAGACAATACAGATGAAATCATACATTTATTACAAGCCAAGAATTTTGCTTCCTATTCCTTCAAAAAAGAAGGTGAAGCCACTGCCAACATTTCTGATATTGAATTTAAATCGAATGTTTCAAAAGCAAAATCGCATTGTCATTTAGGAAATGTATTTCAATTAGTACTTTCCAGACGATTTTCACAAAAGTTCAAAGGTGATGAATTCAATGTATATCGAGCATTACGTAGCGTCAACCCCTCCCCTTATTTATTCTTTTTTGATTATGGTAATTTTAAATTATTTGGTTCATCTCCTGAAGCACAATTAATAATTAAAAATCGGGTTGCCGAAATTCATCCCATTGCTGGAACATTCAAACGAACGGGCAACGATGAAGAGGATGCTATTTTAGCCATACAATTATCGGAAGATAGTAAAGAAAATAGTGAGCACATTATGTTGGTGGATTTGGCTAGAAATGATTTAAGTAAAAACGGAAACGAAGTAACTATAGCAAAATATCGAGAAGTTCAATTTTTTTCTCATGTCATTCATTTGGTTTCCAAAGTTACTAGTCAGTTGTTTCCCAACTCCAACTCAATGCAGGTTGTAGCTGACACCTTTCCTGCAGGCACACTATCGGGTGCTCCTAAGCACAGAGCCTTAGCACTCATCAATCAAATAGAAACTACCAATCGTGGTTTTTATGGAGGCGCCATAGGTTTTATGGATTTTAAAGGCAACTTCAATCATGCCATTATGATTCGTACTTTTTTAAGTAAAAATCATACTTTGCATTATCAGGCTGGCGCCGGGATTGTGGAAAATTCTTCGGAAGAAAATGAATTAAAAGAAATTTATAATAAACTAGGTGCTTTAAACAAAGCCCTAGAAATTGCAGAAACCCTCTAAATAAAACAATATGAAAAATATAGTAATCATTGACAATTATGACAGTTTTACCTATAATTTAGTACATTATCTAGACGACTTAAATTGTTCCGTTTCGGTCTTTCGGAATGATGAATTTGAATTGGATGAACTGGAGAAATTTGACAAAATTTTATTATCTCCAGGACCTGGGTTACCTTCTGAAGCAGGTTTGTTAAAAGAAGTTATTGTAAAATATGCTACAACAAAGAGTATTTTGGGTATTTGTTTGGGGCAACAAGCCATTGGCGAAGTTTTTGGTGGAAGTCTTATTAATCTTAGTAAAGTATATCATGGTATCGCTTCAAAAGTTCAGATTATTGTGCGTGATGAATCATTATTTAATGGGTTGGAAAATGAAATTGAAGTCGGACGTTATCATTCCTGGGTAATTTCCAAAGAAAATTTTCCTCCCGATTTGGAAATCACTTCTATTGATAAAAATGGAGAGGTGATGTCCATTCGTCATAAAACGTATGATATTAAAGGTTTGCAATATCATCCAGAAAGCGTTTTAACACCACAAGGGAAAAAGATTTTAGAAAACTGGATACATGGCACAATTTAGATATCTTAATCCCTTACCATATCAACAAATCAAAAATGAAAAACATACTCAACCGATTAATACGTCAAGAAATACTTTCTAAAGAAGAAGCAAAAAACGTTTTGATATCTATATCAAGCGGACACTATAATGCTAGTCAAATTGCAGCCTTTTTAACCGTATACATGATTCGAAGCATTACGATTGACGAACTAGCAGGGTTCAGAGAAGCGCTGCTCGAATTGTGTCTTCCCGTAGATTTTTCTGCTTATGCTACTATTGATTTATGTGGAACGGGGGGCGATGGAAAAAACACCTTCAACATTTCCACATTAGCTTCATTTGTCACTGCTGGTGCTGGATTTAAAGTTGCTAAACATGGAAATTATGGCGTTTCCTCAATTTCTGGCTCGAGTAATGTCATGGAAAGCTTAGGAATCAAGTTAAGTGCTGACAATAACTTTCTTCAAAGAAGTATTGATTATGCAAATATTGCTATACTTCATGCTCCATTGTTTCACCCCGCCATGAAAAATGTAGGGCCGGTCCGAAAAGAACTTGGAGTGAAAACTTTCTTTAATATGTTGGGGCCTATGGTAAATCCATCGTTTCCGAAAAATCAAATGGTCGGGGTTTTTAGTCTCGAATTGGCTCGAATGTATAGTTACCTATACCAAAATACT
>CAIWKX010000279.1 GCA_903913315.1 uncultured Bacteroidota bacterium
AAAGTTTTGGATATGGCAAAAAACAAAGACTACGGTCGTTATGGAGATAAAGATGGTTCACTTCACTTGAACTTCTTAACCGATAATGATATTACAGGAGGAAACTCAGGTTCACCGGTACTTAACGGAAAAGGAGAATTAATTGGTATCGCTTTCGACGGTAACATCGAAGCTATGGCAGGAGACGTAATCTTTGATGAAAAACTACAAAGAACCATCAATGTTGATATTCGTTATGTTTTATGGGTAATTGAGAATTTCTCAGGTGCTAAACACATTGTAGATGAAATGACTTTGGTGAAGTAATTAAACCCGAATAAAAGTAAAACTCCAAAGTAAGAAATTAGTTTGGAGTTTTTTTATTTAGGTTACTCTATTACATTCACTCTAATTCCTTTGGTATGACTTGTGAATTCAGGAGCATACATACTTTCAATTGTTGTTATTACGTTTGAGAAATCACCTACGTTATTTACTCTGATATCATATTCTAACACATACGTACCTTTGTTTATTTTATCAAAAAAGAAATGAGTTGCTGCATCTTTAGTACTCATGTAATAACCTAAGCCATCTTTCCATTGGTATTCAGACAAAACATTCGTTGGTTCAAAACAGGAGGCACGCATATCTTTTAAATGAACATATTCCATATCTTCTTTTGCGGTAATTAATAATCGAACTGTAACTAGGTCGCCTAATTTTAAAGGATTGGCTGCACTAATTCTTTTTAATTGTGCCCCATTCGTTGTGTTCATCTTTAAATACAATTCTTTTGAAGTGTATAAAACACTTCCCACATTAGTTTTTATTTTATCTAAATCTTCAAAATACTGCCAATAGATTCCTCCATAACCTACAACTTTTGATTTGTTTTCAATTGAAATTGACGCCATTTCAGGGTTAATTTCGTCAGCTTTCCAATTCATTTTAATATATCCTGTTTCTGCTTCTTTTTGATTTTCAGAAAGTTTTTTGGTCATTATTTTTTCATCCCCAATTTTAATAATAGTATTGTCTTTAACACTCAACCAATCGGTACCTTGAAGCAATAAGGCATATACTGCTTCAGTTGTTGCTTTTGTTGTTGGCCAATTTTTAGTTTGCTTATTTTTTAACAGCCAAACCTTCATAGCATCAACCGATTTGGTATCATTATTAATTTCTGAAAATGCTTCTATTAACAATGATTGCGTTTCAATTGGCGCTTCATACCAATTCCAACCCGATTTGTTTTCAATCCAATACATTCCCCAATCGTCATTGTTAGAAGAAGTTTCTTTTAGACCCTCTAAAATCTTTTTGGCAGTGTCTTTTTTTCCAAACCTATCTAAAATAAGTGCTGCCATTCCTTTACTATAAATAGAATATGTCATCCAACTAGACTTTATTACATCTAGCTGTTTATTAATTATTGCTTTTACTTTTTCAGAAATTGGAAAACTATTTAAATAAAAACTTCTTGCATATAAATAATGCAAATCAGCATAAGGATTCGTTGTCCCTATTAATTCAATATTTTTATTCTTTTCCAAATAAGTAGCATCCAAATACGGAATTGCCATTGTAGTTATTTCTTTAAAACTTGTACTATCATCTTTATTGATTTGTAGCTTTTCTAAATGGCCAAGTCCGGCTATGATATGCCTTGTAATGTATTCACTTTCGTTTCCTCCATCAAACCATGCAAAACCACCCGATGGTTTTTGTTTTTCTTTTAGTTTCTTAAAAGTATTTTCAGAAGAAGTTTTCATACTTTCTAAATCAAACAACAACGCTAAATTTTTCTTTTTGTCTTCTTCGTTTTCAGCATCCTTTAACCATGGAGTTTCTGCTAGAAGTAATGATTTTAGTTCATCATTTTGCTCTAATTTAGAAATAGGTTTTCCAGATTTTTTCCAATCATCAAATACTTTTCCAATCTTAGGATTGCTTTTTATTATTTCTGTAGCCAAAGTATTAGCATAATATCTAGCAAAAGTTTGCTCAGCACATTCGTGTTCATATTCCATCAAGTAAGGCAATGATTGAATAGCAATCCAAGTTGGATTAGAAGTATATTCCAACGTAAATTGATGATTGTGTAAAGTGGTTGAAGTAGTATTTTTTAAATTAGCAAAAGTATATTCTTTTTTAGCGCCTTCTCTAACCCAAATTGGAATACTTTCAGTAACCAAAATATTATTGGTTAGTACTGGCAAAAGACTTTCTTCACCATCAGAATAATTATCTGCTTTGGCTGTTACTTTATATTGCACACCTTGTAATCCTTGTGGAATTGATATTTTCCATTTCACAATTGTATTTCCGGATGGAGTGATAGTAAAGTTTCTAACAGCATTTGAATTTAGCATTTTAGCATCAATATTCTCCATTGTTGAGGCATCAAACAACTGCAAAATTGCCATTCCGTTCTTTACACTAGGCATTAAATTTGTGACTTTGGCTGAAATTACAATGGTGTCATTTTCTCTTAAAAAACGAGGCATATTTGGAAAAACCATTAACTCTTTTTGTGTTATTACTGATTTCTCTAAATAACCTACTTTCGCATTTTTATCATGAGCTAAAAGACGTAACTTCCATTGTGTTAATTCTTCTGGAGATGTAAAACTGAAACTTATTTTTCCGTTACTGTCTGTTTTTAAGTTTGGATAGAAAAAAGCAGTTTCATTTCTATTCGTTCTAGTTTTAACTTGAGTTAATTCTTGAATTCCTTTTTTAGTGGTAACAATTACGACACCGTTAACGCCTTGCTCTCCATAAAGAGCACCGCCTTCTTGCCCTTTAACAACATTCACATTTACTATGGAATCAGCTGGCATTTGTCCTAAAATTAATGCGTTTGAAATTACTCCATCAATAACAATCAAAGCTTCACTATTTCCTGTTGTACTTCTGCTTCCTCTTAACATAACACTAGTTTTAGAATTTGCTCCTTCACCAGTTGTTGAAATTTGTAAACCAGAAACTTGTCCTTTCAAAGCTTGAATAGCATTTGGGTTAGATGATTGAACAAGTTCCTTAAATGAAATCACTCGTTGACTTGAAGTAACAGCATCTTTAGACCTTTTTATTCCCATTGCTCCTGTGACTAATACTTCTTCTAGTGTTTTACTAGATTCTTTTAGTACAACTTTATAAATTTTTGAAGTTCCAATAGTTATTGATTTTGATTCATATCCAGCATAAGAAAAAATTAAAATTTCTCCAACTGCGGCTTCAATTTCAAAAGACCCATCCAAATCAGCTGAAGTTCCTCTTTGAGTACCTTTAACGAAAATATTTGCAGCAGGTAAAGGTAGTTTTCCATCAGTAATTATTCCTACTATACTATTTGCATTTTTAGGTTTTCTAGCTTTTTGGGTGATTTGTTTTTTATATTCTTTTGATATATTAGGATTATTTTGATAATTAAAATCAAATCCAAACCACATTAATTTGGTATACTCATTTTGAAATTCAATTACTGATAATCGGGGATTCGTATTAGTTAATGAAATATCAACCTTTTCAAAGCCAAGTGCAGTTTTCCCTTGAAAATAATTATCATAATATCTTTTTGAAATTAAAGGTTCCCAAAAACTTTTTTCAAATTGGTCCAAAGAACTGTCATACATTGAAGCTAATACTTCAGATTCTAATTTAGGATTATAATCTTTTATTTTAAATAACCAATTTTCAATATTGCCTGGTTCTAACTTATCTCTGAAAGTTTCTGTTTCAATAGTTGTTTTCGGCAATTCTTCTTTAATATAAATGTCTTTACTAGCAGTAAAATGTTGATTTTCAAAAATAGTTTCTAAACCTATTTTAAAAATATCTTTAACTCCTTTCTCAATCGGTATTTTTAATTCGGCTTTATAATTAGAAATCACTAAATTTTGTTCAAAAAAGTTATTCCCACTAAAAATTCCATAACATGATAAATATAATTCAGGAACCGCACTATCAATTTGAACCAAAACAAATCCGTCTTTCATTGGATTTTCATTGAGTTGTCTTATGGTTAATAGGTCGTTTCCAGCAGATTGCTTATCCTTAATTTGATACAACTGAAATGAAGCACTTGATTCTACTGGATTATAAAATTTATCATTGGCAGAAAAAACCAATTTATAGTAACCCGATTTATAGTTAGCAATAAAATCTAGAGCAATTAATTTGTCTATTTCAGTATTTATTTTTTTAGAATATACTAAAGTCCCATTATCACTTTCATCGATTGGTTTTTCATTACTTTCAAATGGAAATAATTTTTCAAACTCATCGTTAGGAATAGCATTAATTTCCGGTTTTTCAAACAAACGAGTTTTAAACTTTTTCTCAAAATCTTTAATAAAATAGATTTTCAATTCTCCTTTGGCTGGAACAAACTGATTATTAAGATTAGTGCTGTATAATTTAATAAAATCTTTATCATTTGAAGTAACTTTCAGAGGGATTCTCACATCAAGTTGTAATGATTTACACCCTACGTTTAAAACTGTTTTGGCTGAATGTGTTTCACCGTTAGTATCTGTAATATCAGCTTTAACATTAAATGAAAAACGAGAATTATTTTCTAGTTCATAACCTTCATCGGGTAGTGCCGTAAAATCTATACTAAAATTACCCGATTTATCAGTTTTGGTTTCAGATGAAATAATAGTTTTATTATTTTCTGAATATTTTGATCTATTAGAAGAGTAGTTTGTTCTCTCTATTGTATAAGTTACTTTAGCATCAGAAATAGTGCTTCCAGCAAAAGCTTTGGCTAGTCCTTTTACTGTAATTTTATCATTAATAATATAACTCTCTTTAATTGGCTCAAAAGTGATTTCAAATTTTGGTCGTTTATATTCTTCTACCTTAAAAGTTATTTCAGTGTTTTCAAAATAACCATCATCCCAAATTGGATGCTGATCTTTAATTTTATCATATAATGGATCTTTTGTAGTATCATCCGGTTCAGTAGCTCTTATTCTATACCCCCCTGTTATTCCATTTTTTGGCAAAACAAATTCCCCAGAAAAAGAACCAAATTCATTTGTTGTCACATCAAAAGATTTAATTTCCTTGTAATTTGCATCATCAATTTCAAGATGAAGTAGAAAATTGGGGAGTATTTTGATTTCTTCATTTTGTTTCTGAACCGCAATTCCTTTATAGTAAACAATTTGACCTGGGCGATAAATGGCTCGATCTAGATAAAAATTTACTTTTGCTCTTATTTTATTATTTTCTTCATCAGAATTACTTCCAAAAGTTTTCAAATAATCTCCCGATATATTAAGTGTATCATTTTTATTAATAACAGTTATGTCTCGATAGTTGTCATACTTATCTTTTTTAGAACTTTCATCAAATTCTACAATACCGTCTTTATTTGTTATTAAATTAAAATCAGTGCTTTTTATTTGACAATTCTCAACTGGTTTCCCAGTCTTTCTATTCAAAACTTGATAAAAAGTATTATTATTTTTATGGTATGCCAAAACAGAATTGTTTGAAACAGTTATTATCCTAAAAATATTTTTTACTTTTTGATCATCAACACCTTCAAAAAGAACTAAATACGTCCCTAATTCTAGTTTAGGCAAAATCACTTCTGTTGTATATTCAAAATAATCTTTGTTTTCTTTTAAAACATAATCTTGTGATTTATAAATTTTATTTTTTGAAATGAAGTTATTAATTATACTGTCATTACTACCATTATTTTGTTCATATTTTGAATTTATTTTATAGAATAGTATTTTAATCTTATTGATATTTTTATATTTTATAAAAGCTCTAGTGTTTTCATTTTCATAGCTTTGCTTTTGAAGTTGCACCTCTAATTCTTCTAATGTAATTTGATGTTTTTTTAAAGTAGCTAGTTTAAAAGTATTAGATTTATTAGGTACATTTAATATACTATCTAGACATGAAACAGCTCTTATTTCATAATCTTTAAATTTATTTTTTGAAGCTAATTTGTCATAAATTAATACTTTTTCATATCGTATTTTTTGAATAAGCATTTCATCTGTAACTCTTTTTTGCAAAGAATTTAAACTAACTAAAAATGCTAAATCATTTTTTAAAATATATTCATTACAAAATGATAAACGTTCAAATTCCAATTCTGTTGGTTCAGAAGGATAGTTTGCATTTTGATATAATAATAAGATTCTTTTTATATTATCATTTTTTAATGTGTCAAATTTTATTGATTTAAATGCATTATTGGACCCTAAAAGCACATTAGAATATCTTTCCTTATCAAATTTAAAATAAGTCCATTCGTTTACTTTAGACATGTAAAAATCAATATTAGCTTGCGTTAAGTAATCAAAAAGCGAGGTATTGTTGAATTTATTTACATCAAAAAAATCAAAAATTGGTTCATAATTTTTTACAGGAATATTTTTTAAAGCAACTTCTTCTTTAAGTGTTTTTTTATAAGCATTTTCAATTTTATTTTCAATATCCTTTACATCCCATGTATGTAAATCGCTAACATCAGTTGAATCTAATTTAGTTCTAAATCTCAAATTATATCTATTTACTTCCAAATAAGAATTTAAACATTTTGCGAAAACTAAATTTAAAATAGCTTTAGACGGAATTGAGGCTTTAGAAATTTCATTTTCTAAATTAGCAATAATTTTAATTTGTGCGTCTTCTTCTAATGATTGTAAATATTTAGATTTATAAAAAAAACACTTTATTAGTTGAATTTCATTATTGTTTGAACGTGCTTGTTTGCAAATAGACTCTACTTCTCTATTAGCAGATTTTATTTTGTCTTCATTTTCAAGTTTAATAACTTTAATCCATGATTTGTCATAATTTTGAGCAAAAGATGAAATCGAAAAAACAAATAATAATAGTATTAAAATTTTCTTCATAAAAATAGTTTTCAATTTATTGAGAATGTTTTCTAATTAAAGGTAAATCTGAAAAAGATAGCTCAACAATTTACTGAAAATTATGTTTAGTTGGACATCCTTATGGTAAAATTTACTAAATCTTATTTACCTGCATCATTTTTCATACTTTTGAAGAATAATATATTTTAATGAATTTTATAAAGATTTTATTTTTTTTGATATCCTTTCAGTTGGTAAGTGAAACCAATTTTGAAAAGGCAGAAAAATTATTTCAACGAAAAAAATATGATCAAGCCAAAGTACTTTTCGAAAATGATTTAAAAGAAAATCCAAACAATTATAAAACTATTGAATACCTTGGAGATATTGCAGGACATCAAAAAAAATGGGATGAAGCCATTAATGATTATAAAATTTTAAAAAACCAATTTCCCAAAACGGCTAATTATTATTATAAATATGGTGGCGCTTTAGGGATGAAAGCTAAATCAGTCAATAAATTAAAAGCATTAAGTATGATCGATGAAGTGGAGAAATCTTTTTTAACGGCTGCTAAACTTGATCCTAAGCACATTGATTCACGTTGGGCATTAGTAATGTTATACATTGAATTACCAGGAATTGTAGGCGGAAGTGAAAACAAAGCCAATAAATATTCAGATGAATTAATGAATCTATCTAAAGTAGACGGTTATCTTTCAAAAGGTTATATTGAAGAATATTTCAATAGATACGAAAAAGCAGAAATAGATTATATAAAAGCGCATGAAATTGGGAATTCAAAAACTACATTTCAGAAATTATATAATTTATATTTGAACAAGATCAAAGACAAAACAAAAGCAAAAAAATTAAAGGAACAATTTGAAAAATAGTTGTCAGTTATTTGTTATATGTTTTAATAAACTGACAACCAAAAACTGACAACCGATAACATAAATAAATGAGAACACATTTCATAGCTATTGGCGGAGCAGCCATGCACAATTTAGCATTAGCCTTACACAACAAAGGATACCAAGTAACAGGTAGCGATGATGCTATCTTCGAGCCATCAAAATCGAGATTAGAAAAGAAAGGATTGCTTCCAGCAGAAATGGGATGGTTTCCTGAAAAAATCACTGAGGGTATTGAAGCCATTATTCTTGGAATGCATGCCAAAGCAGATAATCCCGAATTGTTGAAAGCACAAGAATTGGGGTTGAAAATCTATTCCTACCCGGAGTTTTTATATGAACAATCCAAAAACAAAACTCGTGTGGTTGTTGGTGGTTCTCATGGTAAAACAACCATTACTTCTATGATTTTACATGTGATGCATTATCATAATATTGAGGTTGATTATATGGTTGGAGCACAACTAGAAGGATTTGATACAATGGTACATTTAACACACGAGAATGATTTCATTGTTTTAGAAGGTGATGAATATTTGTCATCACCAATTGATAGACGTCCAAAATTCCATTTGTACCAACCCAATATAGCTTTACTTTCAGGAATTGCTTGGGATCATATTAATGTTTTTCCAACCTTTGATAACTATGTAGAACAATTTGAAATTTTTGTTAATCAAATTACTAAAGGTGGGATTTTAGTGTATAACGAAGAAGATGCAACAGTTAAAAAAGTAGCCTTAGAAGCTATTAATCCAATTCGGAAAATACCATACACTACTCCAACCTACACTGTTGAAAATGGAACTACTTTATTAGACACTCCTGAAGGTCCAATGCCTATCGAAGTTTTCGGCGCACACAATTTAAACAATCTAGCTGGAGCCAAATGGATTTGTCAAAATATGGGTGTTGATGAAGCCGATTTCTATGAAGCCATTGCTAGTTTTAAAGGAGCATCTAAACGTTTAGAAAAAATTGCTGAAGGAAAAGGAAAAGTGGCTTACAAAGATTTTGCACATTCACCAAGTAAAGTTTCTGCAACTACAAAAGCTGTTAAAAATCAATATCCAGATAGAACGTTAATTGCATGTTTAGAATTACACACTTATAGTAGTTTGAATGCTGAATTCCTAAAAGAATACCAAGGCGCATTGGATGCAGCTGATGTTGCTGTGGTTTTTTATTCTCCAGATGCTGTAAAAATTAAGCAACTTGAAGAAGTAACTTACGAGCAAATTGCTCAGTCATTCCAAAGAGAAGATTTAATTATTTATACTAATCCAGCTGATTTCAAGAATTTCTTATTTAGTCAAGACTTTGATAATTCAGCTTTATTATTGATGAGTTCAGGTAATTATGGAGGATTGAATTTTGAGGAAGTTAAAGGATTGATGAATTAATCAAAAATTTAAATGTAACTTCAATATTAGTAACGAATTTATTCAACTATGTTTTTGACAAATAAAAAACCCCCTATTCAATTTGAATAGGGGGTTTTAGTAGTATTTAAGTTCTAAAACCTATCTTTTAATAACACGAAGTGTTTTAGTGTTCTCACCTTGAGTTACAATGACATTGTAAACTCCAGATGGGTAACGATCTCCCACTTGAAGCGTAGTGGCTTCACTTGGACTTACTTCT
>CAIWKX010000280.1 GCA_903913315.1 uncultured Bacteroidota bacterium
AAGGAGAGAAAAGTAGCTCAACACGATACATTTCAAAGTTATCAGCAGTATAGTTTATTGCTATTCCAATTATGGCTATGGTTACTTAATGTCTGACGACGCATCCCCTACACTTCGGTATCAATCCCGGAGGGCTGGGTATCACTACCAGAAGTTAGGGTAATTCTACCAGAAGTCTTGGGGTGGACCCCCAATGCCTGCGGATGGACCCCGAAAGTCTTGGGATGGACCCCGAAAGTCTTGGGGTGGACCCCGAAGGTCTTGGGGTGGACCCCCAATGCCTCGGGGTGGACCCCGAAAGTCTTGGGATGGACCCCGAAGGTCTTGGGGCGCATCCCGAAACGATTATCTTTAAATTTAATACGTTCTTTTTTAAGAATTTAGACCCTTAAGTCAATCCGATTTGGCTTTCGTATGTTCTTTCCGTTCTAATCTTTTTTCATACCCATGTTTCATACCCCAGACCATCTGAAAAAAGTCACTTTAATAGAGAGGTATAAAAAAAATTAGTAAATAAGATGCGCTACCCTAAAAGAAATTATTCGATAGTCACCACCTGCATGGTTTCTCTAGAAATTTGTCGCAACAATACTTCTTTTCCTTGTTCTACCATTTCAGCAGCCTCTTTATTAAAGTGTCTGATGGTGTATAGCGATACATTTTCGTTGTAAGAAACTTTAAATTTTTTTGCTAGAATAGCTTTTAATTCGTTGAAATTTCCATATTTATCTTCAATGCAAACGGAAAAACTAATGGCTGAGTTTTGAATCAAACTCACTTTCATTTTGAATTGGTGAAATAAGCCAAAAATTTCGCTAATGTTCTCTTCCATAATGAAAGAGAAGTCAATGGATGAGAGGGAAATCAACAATTGGTTTTTCTTTACAATAAAACATGGCGTTTTAGGTTCTAAATCGGCACCTTTCGCTACGCTCGTTCCCGGTAAAAGTGGGTTTATAAATGATTTTACATATAAAGGGATTTCCTTTTTCTGCAAGGGTTGCAGCGTTTTTGGGTGAATTACAGAGGCACCATAAAAGGCTAATTCAATTGCTTCTCGGTAGGATATTTGGTTCAATAACACCGCGTTTTCAAAATATCTTGGGTCGGCGTTTAAAACTCCTGGAACATCCTTCCAAATGGTTACACTTTCAGCACTAAGACAATAGGCAAAAATAGCGGCCGTATAATCGGACCCTTCACGACCTAATGTAGTGGTAAAATTATTTTCGTCAGACCCTAAAAATCCTTGAGTAATGTTGACTGATTTCTTTTTGATCCCTTTTGAAATCAATTTTTGTGTTTGCTCCCAATCTACATTGGCATCGCGATAAGTATTGTCTGTTTTGATGAAATTTCTAACGTCAATCCAATTGTTTTTTAATCCTTTTTCGTTGAAATAATGGCTTACAATTGTGGTAGACACAATTTCTCCAAAGCTAATTACTTGGTCATAAACAAAGCTATAATTTGGGGATTTATTACTTCTTAGAAAATATTCTAAATCGGCAAAATGACTGTTTACTGCAAAAAACACATCATGTTCTTCGTCTTCAAACAAATCTAATAAAATTTGGTTGTGGTATTTTCGAACTTCTTGAAGCGAAGCATGGAATTCGGTTGATTTTTCGAAATAGTTCTTTATCACCATTTCCAAAGCATTGGTTGTTTTTCCCATTGCAGAAATTACTAAAAGCACATCATCATGACCTACTTTTTGTAAAACACTCATTACATTTTTAATCCCATCGGCATCTCTTACGGATGCACCACCAAATTTGAAAATTCTCATGATTTTTTAAATAAAGGTGCAAAGCTAAAAAAACTGAATTTTAAAAACGGGAAGAAATTCGAAAAATTTAAGGGTTATTCTTTAAAAATTCATCAATTCCGAGTTCATCCATTTGCGCTACTCGCCAGTCGTTCATTACATTTGCCCCTGTTTTCTTGTAAAATGCTATTGCATTTGTGTTCCAGTCAAGAACAGCCCATTCTATGCGGCGTACCTTGTCTTTTTTCGCTTGTCGAATGATTTGGTTGTACAATGCAAATCCGGCTCCAGTACCACGTTTGCTTTCTTTTACAATTAAATCTTCCAAATGAATGGTTTTCCCTTTCCATGTTGAATATCTATAATAATAAAGTGCAATACCAATTATTTCTGAGTTGACTTCGGCGACAAAACAATGGAATAACGGTTGTTCTGAAAAACCATCACTCACTAAATCGTCGACTGTTATTACAACCGCTTCTGGTTCTTTTTCAAACACGGCCAATTCTTTTATTAACTCTAAAACGGAAGGCATATCAGTTGGAGTTCCTTTTCGAATAATCATACAACATTATTTTGATGAAGCAAAAGTAGCAAACAAATTCCAAATTCGATTGCAATAAATGGCCCTTTGGTAATGGGTTTTCATTTATCTTTTATCAGTTGTTCGTTATCGGTTATCAGTGATTAGTTTTCTGCCAATCTCAAAATAGTGTTGACCGATATACATTAATTTGTCATGATTGAAAGTAGTAAAAATAGGTTTAGTCGTTAAACGAATAGTAAACCAATTATTCTAAAAAATTAGTTGGTTTTAGTATTTTTTTGATAAAAAAAGCGATATTTGCACAAATAACTACATCGATTTCGTAATGGAAACACGCAACACTACTTTAGGGGAATTTATTATAGAAAACCAAAATGCCTTTCAATATTCTTCAGGTGAATTATCAAGAATTATTAACTCGATTAGGCTGGCTGCCAAAGTAGTTAATTATAAGGTAAATAAGGCAGGATTAGTAGATATCGTTGGTGCGGCAGGCGAACAAAATATACAAGGAGAAGACCAGCAAAAATTAGATGTTTATGCTAATGAAGTTTTTATTCAAACCCTTATTAATCGTGAAATTGTTTGCGGAATTGCCTCAGAAGAAAATGATGAATTTATAACTGTTGAGGGTTCTGATAAGAGTCATAATAATAAATACGTTGTTTTAATGGATCCTTTGGATGGATCCTCAAATATTGATGTGAATGTTTCTGTGGGTACTATCTTTTCTGTATTTAGAAGAGTTACCCCTGTTGGAACTCCTGTAACCTTAGAAGATTTTCTTCAGCCGGGGACCAACCAAGTAGCTGCGGGGTATGTTATCTATGGAACCTCTACCATGCTAGTTTACACAACAGGACATGGTGTTAATGGGTTTACTTTGAATCCGGCTATTGGCACATTTTATCTTTCGCATCCCAATATGCAATTTTCTAAAGACGGTAGTATCTATTCTATCAATGAAGGAAATTATGTTCATTTCCCGCAAGGGGTTAAGAATTATTTGAAATATTGTCAGTTAGAAGAAGGGGATAGACCTTATACATCCCGGTATATTGGAAGTTTGGTTTCAGATATTCATCGCAACATGATTAAAGGAGGGATATATATTTATCCTACGAGTTCTAAAGCACCCAAAGGGAAATTACGGTTATTATATGAATGCAATCCTATGGCATTCATCGCTGAGCAAGCGGGAGGTAAAGCCTCTGATGGCTATCAAAGAATAATGGAAATTCAACCTTCAGAATTGCATCAACGAGTTCCTTTTTTCTGTGGTAGTTTTAACATGGTTGAAAAAGCAGAAGAGTTTATGAAGGCTTCCGTTTTGTAGAACAATTTCTACAAAAACATAAACAATTGAAATGTAGCGTAGTTGAAAGAAAATTGCTAAGTTTGCAAACACTTTTTAAACAATAACTACTTTACTTTTATGTCTAAAAATCAACCTAAAGAGACAGAAGTTGCTTCGGTAAATCCGTTAGAATCTTCACAACGATTGGAAGCTATCAAAAATTTGATTTTTGGTGAAAACATTCAACAAATTGATTTAGAATTTCAATCGATAAAAAATCACATCGAAAAAAGAAAAGAAGAGTTAGAAGACTTCATTTCTGAAACTCGCAAGGAGTTGAACGCTACTATAGACAATTTGGCTACCGATTTGAATATTAGGATTACTGATTTAGAAAACAGTATGAACGATAAAACGGACGAGTTAAATCATAAAAAAGTCGATAGAAATTTGCTAGGAACCTTATTGGTTTCCATGGGTGAAAAGATTATGAAAGAGTAATCATTTTCTATGACTGATTCAGAGAAATTACATAAGCTCAAAGAACTTCTTCTTGATGAGGACAGAGATTTTGCGCAAAATATTCTACATAAGTTAGACTCTCTTGAAGATACAGTCAACACTCACGAAAAACTTTCTGAAAAAGTCAATCCCATTATTGATAAAAAGATAGACACTTTTGTAACTGAAATTCCAACTAAGTTGGGACCTGTAATTGCAGATGCTTTAACAAAGTCTCAAGATAAAGTGGTTGAAGCCCTATTTCCCATCATTGGTAAAATGATTAAAAAGTATATTCAGCAAGAAATCAAAGCCCTTTCCGACAGTATTAATAGTCAGGTTCAAACGACCTTTTCTATTAAAACTTGGCAGCGAAAATTAAAAGCATTGCTTACGGGTGTTTCAGAAAAGGAAATTATTTTAAGCGAAATGAATCCGACCACCGTAGAGCAGATTTTTGTTATTGAAAAAGGTTCTGGGTTACTCATTTCGAGTGTTTCAAAGCAGGAAAGTATTGATGAGGATATGATAGCAGGCATGCTTACGGCTATTAAAAGTTTTGTTGAAGATGCCTTTATAAGGGATCATCAAAGTTTAGAGTTGATTCAATATGAATTGTTTGAGATTCATATTCAAAATTTCACTTCCTATTATTTTGCAGTTGTAATTTCAGGAGGATTTGACCAAACTTTTAAAAATAAATTAGAGAACAAATTATTTGATATTGCTTCCCAAATTAAGATGGATGCTATTGACAAGGAACATATCACAATTATATTAAAAGCGTTTATAGCGAATGAGTAATTCAAGGAAAGTAGTTTTAGTTGGACATTTTGGTGTTGGGAAATCTTCACTAATGAGGCGATTTGTGCAAAACACCTTTTCCGATAATTACATTGTGACTATTGGTGTTCACATTTTAAAAAAGGAAATACAAATAGATGAGTTAAACTTGACACTTATTATTTGGGATATAGAAGGGAAAGATGGTATTGAAAAAGTACGTTCATCATACTTATTAGGTACTTCGGGATTTATTTATGTGATTGACCCCACACGGCCACAAACTTTTGAACGGTTTAATGAAGAAAAAGCTTATATACAAGAAAATTTTCCCGTCGCACAATTAGTTTCCGTTGCTAATAAAATAGATTTAATTGCTGTTGAAGAGTTTAAATTATTATTAGTTGAAAAAGGGATTGCTATTGACTATTTCACTAGTGCCAAAACAGGAAGTGATGTTGATACCGTATTTCAAACTATTGGAATGAAAATGATTTAAGATGCTAGAAGCGATTAGGAATAAATACCTTTACAAAAAAACTCAAATTATTGAACTCACTAAAGAGGGGAAAGTGATTGCATCAGATAATTTGATTTATGCGATTCCATTGGATATTTCCATTGCCGATTTTCATCCTTTTTTTGAAACGATTCTCTCATTAATAGATCAAGAATACGAAGATTTCACGTTTAGTTGTATTCATTTGGATATAGCTTATCAACAGAAAACTATAGATGTAATTTTCAATACGGGTTCGGAGGAGCAAAATCCAATAGTAATCCTTTTTGATTTTACAGAGCATTATACTAATTTTCAAAATATTGCTCAAGAGAAAAATGAATCTATTTTAAGCTTTCATTTAGCGGAGTTAAAAAACCAGCAATTGGAGTCCGAAAAAAACTTTAAAAACAAGTTTTTAGCCAATGTTAGTCATGATTTAAGAACGCCACTTAGTGCTTCATTATGGTTTGTCGGCATGTTAGAAAAATCGGAAATCACTTCTTCTCAAAAGGAAATGATTACTTTATTAAAAGAAACAACCCATCATATTAAGGAATTAGTTGATGACATTTTAGATTTAGCAAAAATTGAAATGGGAGAAGTTAAAATTCACAACACTTCTTTTGATTTAATTGAAATGATTCATCATGTTGAAAAGATTATTTCTCCAAAAGCGAAAGCGAAAAATCTTTATTTTCAAGTTGTAGCAGATGAAAAGTTGCCAAAATTTATAGTAGGAGATAAAAGGCGTATTGTACAAATCATTATTAATTTACTAGATAATGCTGTAAAATTCACCAAGAAAGGGAGTGTACAGCTATCGATTTCATTAAAAGACAGGACAAATGATACCGCCACCATTCATATCAAAGTTATTGATACGGGTAGTGGGATAAAAGTGACTGACAAAGATGAGGTTTTTCAAAGTTTTAAGCGACTTCACGACTCAAAGAAAATAGAAGGTTCTGGGTTAGGTCTCTCTATTGTTTATAGTTTGCTTGAAATGATGGGAGGGAAAATTGATTATGAAACTGAAATCAATGTTGGAACAAGTTTTACGATTGATTTGCCCTTATTGGTAAATACTGTTCTTAATTTAGAATCTAAACCGTTTGAGTATGTAAAAATAAGCAACAAATTGGATGTATTGATTGTTGAGGATGATGAAATCAATCAGTTGTTGTTGATGAAATTGCTTTTAAATCATGGTGGGTTTGTTATTAATGTAGCGAATAATGGTTTTCAGGCGTTGGAAATGGTTGAGCGAAATCCGTATGATTTGATTTTTATGGATAAGGAAATGCCTCAAATGACAGGAATAAAAACAACTTCAATCATTAGAAGTAATCCCAATGAAAAAATAAATTCGATTCCAATTATTGGGGTTTCTGGTCACTCTGTTAAAACCGAAAAAGGAATATGTGATGCTTTGGGTTTTAATGGATATGTCGTAAAACCTTTTAAAAAAGAAGAAATATATGAGGCGATTTACTCGGTCTTGAAATTAAAAAAAGCCCTTAAATAGGGCTTTTTTTATAAATCTATTGTGTTTTATTTATTCATGTGTGTCATTTCATAGGTAAAAGTGTCTAAATCAACACCCATTACTAATAATGACAATGCTTTATCAACAATATAATGAACGTTACTTGGTGTGAAGCCAAGAGCTAAAGCAAAACGAGTTAATATTTGTTTTTGTTTTGGTCCTAAAACATGATCTACATAAACCATTCTTGACAAATCATACAGACGTTCCAATCTGTGTGCGTAAGAATAAGGTGGATTGATAGGGTATTTTAAAGGGTTTTCTAAAATCTCCTCATATTCTTCTTTGGAGATTTCTAATCTTACAGCTAGCTTATCTAAAAACTCTTTTTCTTCTGTACTTAAACTTCCATCGGCAGTAGCAACGCGAACAATTGCAGAAAAATGCCCTTTATTTCTGGTTTTAAATTCGCTATCAAATAAATCTGAAAATGACATAATTAATCTTTTTAATACTACAAAGGTAATTCAATTTCCTCAAAGAAAGAAAATGTTTTTAATCGAATTTAAGATAATCTTATTGAACAAATTCGAAATAAATAGTAAGTTTACACTAATAAATATGCTAAATTTCAATTCAAATGCCTGATTTTTGGATTTTTTTTAAAATAGGACTTCATCATGTTTTAGATATTCATGGTTATGATCATTTACTTTTTCTTATTGTGCTTACCGTTCCTTATGTTGCCAAAGACTGGAAGCGAATTTTGATTTTAGTTTCATTCTTTACTTTAGGGCATACACTTTCGTTGTTGTTGTCTGTTTTCAATGTGATTACAATTAAAGGCAGTTTAGTTGAATTATTGATTCCAATTACTATTTTGATAACGGCAATTTTTAATCTTATCATAGCAGGAAAATCTACTAAAACCAGTAACTTATCTTTTATATCTGGCGCCACTATTTTTTTTGGAATTATTCATGGGTTGGGGTTTTCAACTTATTTTAATTCTATTTTACCCGGAAAACCCGTGGATAAATTGGGTCCTTTATTTGAATTTGCCCTTGGAATTGAAAGCGCTCAAATTGTTGTTGTATTAGGGGTTTTAATTTTAGCTTTCATATCCCAGACCTTATTACGCTTTAATAAACGCGATTTTACGCTTATTATGTCGAGCTTTGTTATTGGAGTAATTTTACCGTTACTTATAGAAAATCCAATTTGGCACAAATAATTTTCATTTCGAGCAAATCAGTAGTTATATTTGTAACCCATTTGAATGCTATAAGGTAAAAATGGTACTAGTACTTTAGTGACTGACCCGATGAAAGAAAAAAAACAAAATAAGTACGATAAGGCTTACTTGAGAATTGCAGCAGAGTGGAGTAAACTTTCATATTGCAAGCGCAAGCAAGTAGGAGCCATCATTGTTCGCGACCGGATGATAATTTCAGACGGTTACAATGGAACTCCTTCGGGTTTTGAAAATTGTTGTGAAGATCAAGAAGGATTAACCCAATGGTATGTGCTTCATGCTGAAGCAAATGCCATTTTAAAGGTAGCGCGTTCTACACAATCTTGTGATGGGGCTACTCTATACATAACACTTTCACCTTGTAAAGAATGCAGTAAATTAATTCATCAATCGGGAATAAAGAGAGTGGTTTATCAAAATGGATATAAAGATACTTCAGGTATTGATTTTTTGGTTAAAGCTGGTATTGAAGTTTTTCAGATTGAAGAATTGGATTAAATTTGAAAGAAAAAAAATAATCATCGTATAATTTTGGATAAGTTGTCTTCTTGTAATGAAAATTAATAAAATCTATATTCCTTTTTTGTTTTTTTCCTGTATTGCCATAGGAATAGTGATTGGCGGATTTATAAATTATCCTTCTAGTAAAACTACTTTTGCTAAGAATAGCTACAAGACTAAGCTCAACCGTCTTTTAGATTTTATTGATAAAGAATATGTAGACAATGTTAAGACAGATTCTATAGTTGACTTAACATTAACCAATATTTTGGCTAATCTTGATCCACATTCGGTTTATATTCCGTCAAGTGAGCAATCCGCTGTTGCAGAAAGTATGAAAGGGGATTTTGTTGGTATTGGCATTAATTTTTACACCTATCATGATACCATTGCGGTTATTAAACCCATAGCCAATGGTCCTGCAGCCAGGGCTGGAATAAAGGAAGGCGACCGAATTTTATATGCAGATAACTTTAAGCTTTTTGGCAAGAAACTTAAAAATGAAGTTTTATATAGTAAATTAAAAGGGCAGAAAAATTCTGAGGTCATTTTAACGGTTTACAGAAAATCAGAAAACAAACAAATTAAAGTGAAGGTAAAACGCGATGTTGTGCCAATCAAAAGTGTTGATATTGCTATTTTGTTGAATCCGACAACGGGGTATATAAAAATCAATCGTTTTGCAGAAACGACGGGACAAGAATTTCATTCTGCATTACTTCAATTGAAAAAAAGTCGAATTAACTCCTTAGTAATTGATTTGCGTGAAAATGGTGGGGGATTTATGGAAAAGGCGATTCAAGTTGCTGATGAATTATTGAAGGATAAAGAACTTATTGTATTTACTAAAAACAAAAAAGGGACTATTGATAAGACGTATGCTACAAATGAAGGTGCTTTTGAAGAGGGTCGAGTATCCGTGTTAATTGATGAAAATTCTGCTTCGGCGAGTGAGATTCTAGCAGGTGCTATTCAAGATAATGACCGAGGCACTATCTATGGAAGACGTTCTTTTGGTAAAGGATTGGTGCAACGGGAAATGAATTTTGATGATGGTTCTGCTGTGCGACTTACAATAGCTAGGTATTATACTCCAAGTGGGCGTTCTATTCAGAAGCCTTATAAAAAAGGGGATAGTGAAGATTATTTTAAAGAATCTGAAAATCGATATGCCAGTGGTGAGTTGTATGAAAAAGGAAAAATTAAAATAGCAGATTCGTTAAAATTTAAAACCAAAAGAGGAAGAATTGTTTATGGAGGTGGCGGAATTGTACCAGACGTTTTTGTTCCGTTAGAAGTGGCTCATGGTAATGAAAGTTTGGAGTATATTTTACAAACGGGTGTTGTTGGTCATTTTGTTTTTGAGCAATTAGATCAAAACAGAACTGCTTTTAAAGGATTACAATTTGAGCAGTTTCAAGTTCAAATGAAAGCCAATGATTTGTATCTCAAACAATTTGAAAAATACTTGTCTAAATTGGGAATAGAAATTGATTTGAATAAAAACAAAGCAATTGTAAACCGTTATATAGTTGCTGAATTGGCAAGACAATTATATGGTGAAAGTCAGTATTACCAAATTGTATTGAAAGAGGATCTGATGATTAAAGCAGTTTTGAAAGAATAGTTTATTGCCTAATCGAATCATGAATTTGACTTGAAATTCCATCATTCCATAAAGTTAAGATGTCTGTAGCAACGGAAGCTCCACTTCCGGCAGCTATTGCTAATTGGCTTCGATGTCCTGCAAGCGTTCCAATTACATACATCCCTTCAGTTACTTTGTGGTCTTCGTTTTTTAATTGAACGCGTTGTTTTTCGGCTACCGATTTTTTATGAGGTTCCAGATATTGTGTTGCACCTTCAATCGCAAAGGTATTTGAAGCTCCAATTCCGATGACCACATTTTTTGCTTTATAGGCATTTTTGTTAGTGAAAATTGTAAAATTTGGGTGTTGCCCTTCTATTTTCAGCACTTTTTCCTCTTCTATTTGAGTAATGTGTGGGTATAAGTTTTCAAGGTGTTCTAAACTTTCAGTCAAAAGTTCCGAGCCTAATTTACCTGGAGAAATTCCGTATGCATTATTAAATAAAGCCTCTTGAAGCGATGACGTTTTTTGATGAGTAATAATTCCAATTTTTTTATCTTGAGCGAAAGATTTTTTATTAGCGGAGCCTAAAACTAAAGCACAAGAGACTCCAGAAACCCCTCCGCCAATTATAATAACATCAAACATCAATTATTGATTTTTGAGTTTTTCCTCAATTTTTTTTGACATTTTGAAGATAAGAAGAATAAAGACAGCACAAAAAGAAGCTGCAACTCCAATCAAGGCCACCATGCTATTTCCTTCAAAGGGGTTTTTATAATCTAACATGGTTAGATTAAAAATAATAAGCCCGATTGCAATGCAAATCAATATTGTAGTAAAAATTTTCATGTAATGAATTTAAAGTGTAAAAATAGTAAAAATAGATTTACACGAACAATCCTTTAACATTAGCTGCAAATAATTTAACAGCAATAGCTAACAGCACAACACCAAATGTTTTTCGGATTACACCCAACCCATTTTTACCTAACAATTTTTCGATTTTGGAAGAAGATTTCAACACTATATAAACCAATATAATATTTAAAATAATAGCGATAATAATATTTACTGTTTGAAATTGAGAGCGTAAAGAAAGCAGGGTCGTCATTGTTCCAGCTCCAGCAATCAAAGGAAAAGCTAATGGAACGATTGATGCGGAACTGGCTTCTTCTTCTTTATAAATTCTAATTCCCAGTATCATTTCAAGTGCTAAAAAGAATAAGACAAATGATCCAGCTACTGCGAATGAATGGACGTCAATTCCGATTAAATTTAATAATTCTTCTCCAACAAAAAGGAAAACAATCATAATAATTCCAGCAACGATAGAAGCTTTTTCCGATTCAATATGGCCATATTTTTGTCGCAAATCCACAATAATTGGAATTGTTCCTACTATATCTATTACTGCAAAGAGTACCATTCCGATAGTTACAATTTCTTTAAAGTCAAGTCCAAGCATATCTTCCTTATTTAAATTACAAAATTATGATATTCCATTTGCTAAACCTTCATAAAAGAGACAATCATTTGTACCTTTGTCAAAATTTTATAATTACAGCATGTTTCAATTAGGAAAAACTATAGTTTCAGAAGATATTTTAGAAAAAAATTTTGTTTGTAATCTTTCGGCTTGTCATGGTGCTTGTTGTGTTGATGGTGATGCAGGTGCTCCTTTGACGGAAGAAGAAACAAAAATAATGGATGAAATTTATTCCAAAGTAAAACCGTTTTTGCGTAAAGAAGGAATAAATGCTATTGAAAAACTTGGAACCTGGGTAAAAGGTACGGATCAAGATTTAGAGACGCCTTTGATTGATAATAAAGATTGTGCCTATGTTATTTTTGATGGTAAAACGGCACTTTGTGGTATTGAGCAAGCCTATAATCAAGGAATTATTTCATGGAAAAAGCCAGTTTCATGTCATTTATACCCTATACGAGTAAAAGACTTTGCTGAATTTTCAGCGGTTAATTATGATCGTTGGGATATTTGTGATGCTGCTTGTGCTTTAGGAAAAGAACTTGAAGTTCCTATCTATAAATTTGTAAAAGAAGCGCTAATCCGAAAATTTGGCGAGGATTGGTATCAAGAATTGGAAAAAGTAGCTGAAGATTTGAAAAGTGAAAAATAAAAAAACCGTCCATTGCGACGGTTTTTTTGTGGAGAATACCGGAGTCGAACCGGTTACCTCTTGCCTGCCAGTAGAATCTATATTTAAAGGATGCCTTATTTTACTGGGGTTGTTGTTTTTTAAGTGATGCAAAATCGTGTATTTTTAAGCATTTTGCCACTCATTAAGTACACTTAGATTAATGAGTTGTAAATTTAGATAACTATAAAAAATTATTGCTAATTAAAATCTATTGTTAGCCAAATGTCAATATTAATTTATACATTTGGCTGATAATAAAATACTTTTATGAAAAAAGTTATAGGAAGAGAAAAGGAAATAGAACTATTGCATAATGCTATAAATTCTGACAAGTCGGAGTTAATAGCTATATATGGAAGAAGACGTGTTGGGAAAACTTTTTTAATCCGTGAGACCTTTTCTAAAGAAATGATTTTTGAAGTTTCAGGAATTCCAGACGGAAGTTTTAAAGAACAATTGATGAACTTTCATATTGAACTTTCTAAAAAATATAACAATCCAACCAAGTCAACAGCTCCAGTTAATTGGATGGAAGCTTTCACATTATTAGGGGACTATATTGACACTTTAAAAAAATCAAGCAAAAAAGTAGTTTTTATTGATGAATTCCCTTGGATTTACACTCACAAGTCAAAATTTGTTCAAATGTTTAGTCACTTTTGGAATAGCTATTGTACAAAACGAAATGATTTGATTGTTGTGATATGTGGTTCTTCGGCTTCGTTTATGGTTAATAAAGTAATTAATGATAAAAAAGGCTTACATAATAGGATAACAATTCCTATAAGATTGTTGCCTTTTAATCTTTATGAAACTGAACTTTTTCTAAAATCCAAAAAAGTTAATTTAGATAGATATTCCTATCTCCAATTGTATATGGCTATTGGAGGCATTCCTCACTATTTGGAAAAAATTAATCCTGGGGACAGCGTTCCTGTAGCAATTGATAGGCTTTGCTTTCAAAAAAACGGGGTTTTAGTAAATGAATTTAATCAAATATTTGCTTCTTTATTTGAAAATTCCGAGAATCACATGAAAATAGTTGAAGCTTTAGCTTCAAGCCAAAAAGGAATGTTAAGACAAGAATTGATAGATAAATCAAAGGTTCCTTCTGGTGGAACACTATCAAATACGATTCAAGAGCTAATCGAATCTGGGTTTATTTCTGAATATCATCCCTATGATAAAAAAACAAAAGAGACCCTTTATAGACTTTCAGACGAATACTCTCTTTTCTATTTGAAGTTTATTAAAAATAATTTGAGCACCAGTTGGACAAGTCTTTTTGCTTCTAGGAGTTATATCTCATGGGGTGGCTTTGCATTTGAAACGCTGTGTCTTAAACATGTTGACCAAATATTAAAAAAACTAGGATTAATTGGTATCGATACTAAAAGTATTAGCTGGAGAAATAAAAATGCTCAAATTGATTTACTAATAGCAAGAAATGACCGAAGTATCAATATTTGTGAAATGAAATTTTCTGTAAATGAATTTGTCATTGACAAATCTTATGCTGAAAATATACGAAATAAGAAAAGTGAATTCATTAAAGAAACATCAACAAGAGATAATTTATTTGTCACATTTGTCACAACTTATGGAGTTAAAAAAAATGCCTATAGCAATGAGGTTATGGATAATGAGGTTACAATGGATAGTTTGTTTGAAAAATTATAGATTTTAAAAAACTTATTAGTAGCCAAAAGTAGGTTATAATCATTACTTTTGGCTACTAATAAGTTTGATGTTCTAATTCTTGCACAATTCAAAATCATAGTCAAACAGTCCAACTTGCCTATAGTAATCAATATGAATAGTAATCTTATTGCCATCAACAACTACAAAAAAATTAGATACATTTTTTATATCCCTTTCGAGAATCCTATTTAATCGTTTTATATTAACATTTCTTACGCTATCCATATAGAATTCAATCATGGTTTCTGTTGGCTTTGAACCATTTTTATTGATAGAGCTGAAAACCTCAAAACGCTTTACTCCATAAAAACGAATCATAAAAAGATAGATTTTGTAGATATTTATCGTTTCCATAACAATATCATTTTTCTGTTAGTCATTACTTTCCTTACCCCAATTATAAACTCAAACTATCATAAACATCAAACAACTCTTTTTCTTTAATTCCCAAGTAACGTTTTGTAATTTGGATATTGCTATGGTTGAATAATTCAGATAACAAAACGAGGCTTTTTTCGGAATAGTCATTCAATTGCCAAATTTTGCGACCAAATGACTTGCGTATTGAATGTGAGGATGGATTTTCAGTATTTATGGAATACTTGGTAAATATTTCTTTTAACTTAGTATTGACCCATTGAACATTGATTTGTTTGGTTCCATATTTATTTACAAAAACAAGAGTTTCAACACTAGGCTCCCCCATCGATTTGTAGTTGCTGAGTACCAAAGTCTGCAAATCTTGATTGATTTTGATTTTCCTGAATTTACCCGTTTTCTTTTCATGCAACTCAATTACATCCTTATCCAATAATTGATTCCAAGTCAAAGAAAGTACATCGGAAATACGAAGTCCTGTAAAAGCACCCGTACCTATTAGTAATGAAAATTTGTATTCACCATCCCGATGAAGCTTGAGAACCAAATTTGTTAACTCATTCCATTGAATAAATCCTGTTGTCGTTTTTTGTCCTTTAAGAGCCATGATTTCTTTCTTTAATTATTATACCACGAGTGTAAGAGGAAAATATGACACTTGCCAGCTTATGTGAGTATAAATGATAGTTGTTTTTATAATTATTTGATTGATTTAATTTAAGTTGTTGATATGTAGGGTTTTGTATAATTTATCAACTATCACTTAGAATAAAAGTGATAGTTGAAATTAGTTTTTGTCAAAATCATAAAATTTCTATCGATTAGGCAAAACTTTGTTTTTATCTTCATTCCCAATTTTACTTCCCTTCTATCCAATCAATCGCAGGAACCAACATATCACAATAGATTCCTTCTGTTGTTTTAACTACTTCACGATTTTGATTGATGAACACAATTGTGTAATCATCAACCCATCTCAAACAGATTTTTACCCAGCCTTTTAAGAAAAGCCCATTTACTTTAAATGATAATCCACCTTGAAATTCTTTTGATTCCTGAAGTGCGACAAAGTTTGTTGCTCCCCAAGCCCAAAGTGCATATCGGTCCGCAAATTGGATTTGTTCAAGTATTGTTTCTGCAATTACCATTGTTTGTGATGTAGTTTCCATGTTTTCAAGTATTTAATTGTACACCACGAGTGTACAAGGAAAATACGACCTACGCCAGCTTTTTTTAAAATATTTCAATATTTTTTCACGCTGTAACTCCCGTGAATATGGAGTTTTTAAAAATACTTTAGGTTTCTCCACTGCAAAATCTGTCTTTTTTGACATGGGCAAATATTTATCTAAAAACAGATAAATATTATGTCAACAACAATCCAAATTAACCAAGAAGGACTTAACGTCCTTTCATTATTCGATGGTATCAGCTGTGCCAAATTAGCTTTAGAAAAAGCTGGAATCAAAATCAATAAATATTATAGTAGTGAAATATGTCCACATGCTTTAGCAATTCAAAACCACCATTATTCTGGTGATACAAACCATATCCAATTAGGTGATGTATGCAAGATTGATGGATTAGACCTTTGCGATGAAATTGACCTTATTATCTTTGGAAGTCCTTGCACGAACTTGACTTCTATCAACTCTAAAGACCGCAGAGGACTTGAAGGAAGTGAATCAAAATTGTTTTATAAAGCGTTACAAATTCTAAAAGAAATCTATGCTTTTTCTGCTTCTAATAAAAAGATATACTTCCTTATGGAAAACGTTGCAAGCATGACCAATAAAGATAGAAACATTATTACAGAAGAACTGACTAACGTTTTTAAGGATACTCAACTTGTGAAAATTAATTCATCACTTGTTAGTCCAGCAAATAGAAGACGTTTATATTGGTCAAATATTCCCAATATTGGTGTTCCAGAACCTAAACCAATCAAATACCAAGATATAGTTGTCAACGGTTACGTTGATAGAGAAAAAGCTAATGTTTTATTGGGGTCTAATTGTACCTTGACCAATGGTATCTTTAGGTTTTATAAAATGAATATTGGTAATATAATCTTTAAAGATGAAGAATTTGCGAACCAAAGCACTGAAAACAAATTATTACAATACCCATTTATTCTTCATAAATCAGGTTATAAAGGCAAATCTAGGTCAGTATTTAGTGAATATGATTTTCCTAATGGTTGTTATAGATTGCCTAGTATTCTTGAAAGCGAAAGGCTAATGACCATTCCTGACGGTTACGTTTCTGATGTTCCAAATGTTTCAAAAACGAATAAGATTAAAGCTATTGGGCTGGCAATGACAGTTGATGTTATTGCTGGTTTAGTAGCGAATTTAAAATAAAAAAAACTAATTTTGGCCACATGAACTATAGACAAATAAAACTAGCAAACGGCAAAATTGTAACAATAGAAGAATTCAAAATGCAGTTCGTTTATGACGGAATGCTTTTGGGGCAGCCAAATAAAGAGGTAACTGATAAAATCATTTCTAATTTTATTAAATCATTTAACTCTAATAAAGTCTTTATGATAATGGATGATGCTTATATTACAAAAGACCGATTGAAACCAATCTTATTTTCAGCTCTATTAGTTGCAGCCCCTGTAAATGACAAAGAAGGTATTTACGATGGGAGCTATTTAAATATTGCATGGTTTGGTAATGATTTTAAAAACAATACTATTGAAAAAATGATTATGAATTTGAAGAATTTTGATTATGATAATAAGGCTGGAAACTATGAATTCTAACTATTCAACAAGGATTATTTTTAATTTATAGTAGCGTGATAGATGATGTTATCACATTCAGCTTTATAATCAAATAAGTCATGACTTTTATTCTAAATTGATTGTGCCAATAAATCATTTTTGTTTGAACCCATATATAAAATTTCATTTTCATACTTCCAAAAGTAATCTACTACATAATCTCTTTCTATATCTTTTTTAATTTCACTGTAAATTCTCCATCTTTTTTAAAAGAAATTATTGAATTTTCATCAACCTATTCTCCAAGAAAATAGTTTTCTTCATAATCATATTTATTTTGGCTGTATGGATTTGATTCATTACTAGTTGTGGTGTTTTGATAAGTTATAGATGTATCAGAATAGATTTCTTTATAACTAGTTGTGGAAGGATTTTCAATTGGAGTAATATAAGAAGAATTTATAACCGTAGTATCATTTTTACTTTTTGCATTTTGTGATGATTTTTTTAATAAAAAAAAACAAAAACAAGCCATCCAATAATATAAAGAAGCAAAATAGAGGTACATTTCCAAGCATCATATATGTAAGGAAAATAATATTCTTTTGAATCGGTTTTAGTCTCTTTTCTTAATCCTTCTGAAAAATAATCAAACTCACTTTTTCTAAAACATCCTTTATCAGCTAATACAGCCCATATTAAAAACGCTAAAAAAGAAAAAAAAGCAATTGAACCTGCTAAAGTTGAGTTTGTGATATTTTTAAAATAAAAAACAATTCCTAAAACTATTGGAGTTAGTATATGTATAACATTCTTAATCATATTGATATAAATTTAAAAACAATCTGTTTCCATTATTCTCAATGTTGTTTCAGTTATCCAAAAAAATAAGTTCCTGCTCATTCTTTTTACATTTTCCTGCACTCAACAAAAGACTAATGAAATCATTTGCGACATTTATTAATAATTTTTTTGTATTTACACTTGATTATCAAGTATTTGACAATCACTTTGAAATCGTTAGATTTACCTCCATTTCTAAATATTTAATTTAAATAGCCTTCGTAACCATATTTCCCCATTATTTTATTTATTTCTTTTATCTCTATTTTTTCTTTTAGAAAATAGCATAATTGATTAACTATTTCTAATGACTGAATAACTTCTCTTTTTTGTAATTCCAAAAAAAAAGTTTCATCAGCAACCGATTCATATGGGGTTATGGGAGTTCTTGATAATTCAAAATCCAATAATTCAAGTGATAAGGAATAATTTTGAGAATGTATTGCATTGTGCAATACTTTATTGTCATGCATAGTCCTAATATTTTTCAATAATACATCAGTAGCTATACAATGAAGCTTGTCATGATTAGAATTAAATTTTTTATACCATTTGGAAATATATTGATTAATCGTTTTTTTACTTAAAAATGGTATATCAGCTATTCTGTAGGGACATTCAACACTATACTGTAAAATATTAGGTTTAATATATTCTATTTTATTGTCAAAGATTAAATTTTCACTTGAAAGTGAATAAATTGCATCCATTATGTTGGTTTTTATACCTAACCCATTGACATATTCACAACTTTTATAATCACGAATACCATCATTAAGACTCAAAAATCCCCATGCATTATTTTCTAATTCTCCCGTTGATATAAAACCGAAAGGAAAATATGTTAACCCGTTTCCTTTCGTAACAGTGAATCTATTTGATTTTGTATTAAAATCAACAATTATACTTCTCCCATGCAGTGGTGAAGATAAATAACAATTAATTGTTCCTTCGATTTTAGAGACAATATATGGATACTTAAATCCACTGTTATTTTCATGAATAATTGATTCAACTTTGCTGTGTTTACATCTAATTAATTCTAATTCATGTACAATTTTAATACTCATTTTTACCAAATATCTTTTTAAGATTAAAAATTTGTTAAAGATAAATTTAAGAAAGGAGTAAAAACTCCTTTCTTAAATTTTTAATTACGCACTTCTGTACATGATACCACAATTTTGTTGTGATTGTCTTGAACAATTACTTCTTTTAAAGATGTCTGAAGTACGGCTAATTTTAAGAACTTTTTTCATAATACTTAATATTTATTGTTTCTATAACTGCTTTAGATTAGGTGAGTTAATTTGACCCTAGTTAATAATGCCTAACTATTGGCTTTTGGATTTAACTTCAATTCTTTATTTCTATAGTTAGTTTCGTTTTTGTTTGAATTAACTATTTGAATTGTATTTTTTATTGAATTTAATCTTTTTTCTAGTGACTCACCATTTAAAGGGTCAATGCCATTTTTGAGTTTAAATGCCAAATTCATTCTAACATTCGCACTGTAACAGTTTGCAGTACTAGCTTTCAAAGGAGTTCCATGTTCAATAAAAGATTGTCCAGGACATCTATTACAGTATTTACAACGTTCATGTGTACCGCATTCTTCGTAATCGCTAATTGCAATTTTTTGCCAATCATGTAAGGATTGTGAAGAATTCCAAATATCTGAAAATGCATGTTGTCTGAGATTTCCAAACTGAGTTGGAAATGAGTTACATGGAGTAACATCTCCTTCAGGTGTAATATTCATCATTACACTTCCCGCACCACAAAACGGCTGGGTTTTATCTCTCTCTTGTCCTCCATAGTTTGGTGCTTCTTTACCAACGTATAGTGGGATATTTGGGTCTCTCAGAATGATTTCTAAAAGTTCACCATCAACTTGAAGATTTTCTCCAATTGAAGTATCACCATCTACCGCATCAGTTAGTGTTATATCAATTTGTGGAATTGCTCCATATTTTTTTGCAAGCTCAGAAACAGTATAATAACTAGTCGCATTGTGGGACATTATTGGGCATTTAAAATATAATGGAATTCCATAATTTACAATTTCTTCAGCAACCAATAATGTTTTTTTGAGAGAACCTCTTACTCTAGTAATGCTATCGTGTATTTCATCAAACTCACTATAAACAGACAATCCTACACTCCTTGGGTAAAACTTTGCTAATTTTTCCGCCCTACCTAGAATAGCTAATCCATTTGTATAAATATCAAAAACGAAATCTCTTTGATATATCATTTCAATTAATTTCCATATATCTTTTTTTACAAATGGGTCACCACCAGTTAAAATAATCTTTACTACCCCCATATTTTTTAAGTCATCAAGTAACTTTTCATAATGAGTAATGTCAATTTCATCTCTGTCTGTTCTCGTTGATTTTTCGTTGTCATTCCTAGAAGCACCTGGGTTGAAACAATGTACACACTTTTCATTACAACTATATGTTAACTCAAACATGACCACAAATGGTATTCTAGCTTTTTCAAGAATCTCCATGTAAGAATCTTCGGCTTCATCTTGAATAAAAGGCAATTTTTCTACAACTGTTTTTTCTATATTGATTGCTTTGCTCTTCCTCTGTTCACCTACAATTCTCCTGTTTTTTTCAACAACAGTTTCAGACAATAACCCCTCAGTAATTAGTCCAACAGAAATTAGCTCATTGCAAAAGGAAATTATTTCATCTTCAGTGAATTCATGATTTGTAGATTGAATTAGATACTGAATTGGTATTTGGGAGTTTTTAGGAACATTTAAAATAGCTCCAACTAAATCTGCAGATTCATCTTCAAATAAATAAGCCATTCCTTCTAGTAGGTTGTAGAGAAGAGCTTGGCAATTAGTCTCCGATTTATAATAACGTCCAGAACACCAGTCTGGTCTAAATATTTCTCTAATCATAAATTACAATTATCTCTATTTTAAATAAATTTGATATTTTTTTGTTTAATCAATCTTGTAGTTACAGTGACTTCTACTTTTGTGAAAAATACACAGTAACCCATATGGTATTATGTTTTGTATTACTAATAATAATCAATTTACATTAGTCTGTGTTTTTATTTTTTTACAATTCTTGACAAATAAACAAGTGGTTTTACAATAAATAAATAGCTTATCTTCTTTAGAATAAAACTCTTTTCTATAAACTTTGCAGCTATTGCTCCATAATGATAATACCAATTAACAAAACCTTCGCCCCATGATTTCTGCAATATCCAATTATCTCTAAAATATCTTAACTCCATAACCTTTGGCTCATTATAACATCCCATTGTCGCAGTAGCTATAAAACAAGAGCCTCCCGACTTTTTGTCCAAAGAATCTATAAATTTAGAAGAGTCATAAAAATTATTGTAGAATTTTTGACAAAGCACTAAAAATTTATCTGCTTTAATAGTTATGAATGAACTACTACCAGCAATTTTAATTTCTAGGGAATTTGATTCGCATATTTTCAAAAAATCTTCTTTTGAAATAGGATATGTTTCCCTTTCCTGAACAACTCCACCACTATGCACATCTGAATCACCATGAATTTCAGGAAATATTTTTACTGGTCCAGAATCCGTTGAAAATGAAATACTCCCATTGCGAAGAAAGACCCATTCTCGACCACCATAATGAGCATCTATTAATAATTTATCTAAGTCCTTCGTTCTTACATGTCTTATTCCCAAATTCCAAGTTGGGAAAGGGGTTTCAGAGGTCATAATCATTTTTACAGTAACTTTCTCAGGAATAGAAGTGGTTACTGTTTTCTCATCAAACTTATCAAAAGTTTGTGAAATAAATTGTTTGTTGTTTCCCATTTTTGTTATTTTTAAATTGTTAATATTACTCAATTATGTATTTCTCTAATGAAACACTTTTAAAAAAAGTTGATAATAATTCTTTTTTTAACCTAAAATTTTGTTCGGCTTTTTGTTTTCTTTTTTCGAAAATTGCATCATTAATAAATCGATACCTTTCATCAAAATAATATTCGTACTCTCTCTTTTCTTCAAAAAGATAGTCATGTGTGAATTTAATAGCGAAGAAACTGATGATTTCAGATGAAAACTGACAGTTTAATTTGTCTCTTATATCAAAGGTTTGGCAAAGTGAAGTCAAGAAAATTAAGTTTTCCTGATTAATATATGAGATTCTATCACTAAACATTTGAATAAAATTTAAAATAATATTATTGGAAGGGTTTTTATTGTATAGTGATACAAATAAACCGAATGCTTTTTTAAAAATTAATTTTTCGATTTCCCCATAAATTATTGATTCATTTAATAAATTCTTTGCATGATTTAATTCGTCTATAAAATCAATTGTGTCACTTATGGTCTTTTTCTCAGCATCGTGTTTTTCAATTATACTTCCGCAAAAATTACAACACTTAAAATCTTCCCCCTCAGAAAGTTGATTTGTAGCCCCACATGATTGACAATTTATTACATTGCTCATAAAATTTTAATAAATTATATATTAGAACTAATAAACTTTAATTGGATTGGTATTAAATACAATAAAACTTCAATAAAAAGAATACAAACAAAACCTATTAAATAATAATTGTCTTTCCATTTATCAGGGCTTAAAACAGCCAATGCTGTAGAAATTATTCCTAAAAATGGAAGAATAAAAGAAAGGCTAACTTTGAACCCATTATTCATTTTGCTTGTTGAAAGTTTATACAAAAGAAATATATTTATTAGCAATACAAAATCTACAGCAATCCAATTTAAAGGTAAATAACTAGATATAATAAGGCCGAAAAGTGTGTTTACTAATAGTAAAAGCGAACCAATAATTAATTTAAGTTTTGACATAGTTTATAAATTTATAAGATTGGTGGCGGTGGTGGTATTTGAGAGAAAAGTATCGCTAACTCAGGTAAATTGGAAATTAAAGTCCAGTCTGCTAAACCTTCTTTCCAAACTATTGTTTGTCTATTTATTCTAACATCCACAATTAATTGTTTCACTTCTTCTATACCTAAAGGACCGTTTTGTTGGCTATTAATCAAAACAAAATACGATGTTGGTATTGGTGCTGGAGATTGTGGTGTGTTTTGAGTATTTAAATGACTGAAAACAGTACCTAATTGATTGCCAATTCCCGCACCTAATCCTAATCCTAAACCTGCCCCCATTAAATTTCCTGCACCTCCTTGGTTTTTAGCCGCATTGTCTAATACATCAAAACTTCTATCCATTTGGTACAGTTCTTTCCCTGCAATCTTAACTTTAGCTACAAGGTCTTTTGTTTCTTTTAGCCTAACAACACTCGGGTCATCTAAAGGAATATTTATCGAAAGAAAATAAAAGTTTACTATTTCAAGACCAAAACGTTGAAACTCTTGTGTTATTTTTTCTTCGCAGTAGGTTGAAAGTTCATCTAAATAAATATTAATTTCTAAAATAGAAATGTTATCCGTTATTAGTTTTTTTGAAATCAGAGTGGTCAAAGATGAAATGATTTTACCTTTGAAGTATTCTTGTATTTTA
>CAIWKX010000281.1 GCA_903913315.1 uncultured Bacteroidota bacterium
GTATATTTATTGTCATCATAACCATATTTTGCAATATATGCCCATGCTAGGTCCCAAAGAACAGTAGTCCAAACAGAACCAGTACCGTGCACTTCAGTTTGAGTATTTCCGTTGGTATCAGTATATTGATAGTTATTAGTATAAGCATAGGTCATAGGGTTTACCGTCATATCAGTAGTATATGGATAATCTCTAATTCCACCTCCAGTTGGGGGTTCATTGATAACAAAAGTTCCAATTCCTTTAGGAGTAGTACCTACATCCCCTGGTTGTAAAGCTAACATTAAAGCAAACCAATCAGACCATCCTTCTCCCGCTTGATCTGTATTTTGTAAACAACTTGAGTTAGCTGGTCCACCTGTTAGACGGATTGTAATTCCATGTCCAAATTCATGAGCAATAACCCCATTATCAAAGTCACCATCACTTTTTACAAACGGCTGGTAGTCGGCAGGCAATTGCAGTTTTACTGTAGTCACTCCTGCTGCTAATTGCGCATACAACATGTCGCCTACTATTTTAGATACTCCGATTGCAGGGATAGTGATTGTTGCGTCAGCTCCTGCCAATCCGATAGGAACATCAACAGGATTGTTGTTGGCATCCAACACGTCCACGTTGTTAGCGACAATTACTGCAGTTGCTCCCGCTAATTGTGCATTTTTTACTTTTACAGTAAAATTACAAGGTGTACCACCGCTAGCAGCAGCTAAAGATCTTCTTACTATAACAATATGTCCACTAATTGCAGAAGCATTAATTGCTGCAGAACAAGCATCTGAATTATCAGGCGCTCCTATATCTGCGGTACCGTCGTCAAAAAGAACTAAATCAGATTGTAATGAGGCAGGTGCAATAGGTAAATCTACATGTCCAGGGGAAAAAGAATTTTGTGCTGAATTATAATTACCTGCTACTGCAGTTGGAGCCACTACAAAAAGAGGGTTAGTTACTTTTGCTATATCCCATAAATACATTTGCATTCTACCATGTTGACCATCAACAGGAGCAGAAAAATTAGAGTTATCTAACTGTGGTGTTGTAGCCGTTGAGCTGTCTTGAGCATCAGCATATACGTAGTCAGCTGCAATTCCTCCTTTTCCGTAATTGTTTTGTTGGTAATTTCCATTGGCTTCATTAAAACCGTATTGGTACCAGATGTCATGAACAATATTATTCATGTAAAACAAATTAGTACATGCTGCATTAATAGAGGTTTGTGCTGATACTGATTTTCCAGCATAGGGAAAATTAAAGGTTAAACTAGCACCTCCATCTGGCGCATATCCATTAGCTGTTGATACTGTTGATGCCGTTGTTGGATTTACACCAGTATAATCTGTTCTAGCCCAAACATTATTTCCTCGTGTCACCGTATATTCAGCGCCCGTAGCTCCGTTAGTATCGTGCCATCCATAAGGAGAGGCAAGAGCATTGCTTGGATTAGCAATAGCAACAAAAGGGCTTACGTCTGGACTTGTAAAGTTAAAAGGGATTACTGTATAAGTCCCAGATTGTACTTGTAAAGGGGATACAGTTGGTTTGTAAAATGAAGACACAAATTTATTTGCGTTAGCGTTAGCATGCGATTCATTTCTCTTGAAACTACAAGAAACAGTTTGGTCATTTTGCTCTAAAATAGTTCCGTTAGTAGCGTCAATTCTGATACTCCATAAATGATTATAGCCAGGAGCATAAAAAGTTAAATCCCAAGCAAGTCTTAGGCTTCCTGTTTTCATTTGTTGATAGACTAATTGTGCTACCATTGGGTCATCTGTCAAATCCCCATTGTTGATTTTGTATTTGTTAGCACTAACTGTTTCTAGAATCTGTAATGGAGATTTAGATGTGATTTCGAAATGGTTAAAAGCTTTAGCAGCTGCATCTACAGCAGTAATAGTAGGCGTAAAAGTATTTGCTTTTGTCGCTAAATTAGCTACAAAACGACTTTTAGCATCAATTACTTCATTGTTTTTTACCCATACATTGGTTACGGCTCTAAAAATTTCAATTCCTTGGTACCGTTGTTTGATAAAATAATTATCAATTCCAGTACTTTCAGAATTTCCAGTACTTTCAACTACCCAGTCTTTAACGTCTTGACTAGTAAGGTTTAATTTTTCTAAGTTTCTGTTTAAATAGGTTTGAATTTTCCCATTAATATCTTGAGAAAAACTCAAAACTGTAAACAAAAGCATCACTAGTGATGTAATTTTTTTCATAATGTTTAAGTGTTGTAATTTAGTTTGTCAGCGCAAACATAATTTATTTTTAAAGTAAAAACAATTAATTTAACATCTCTTCATAAATATTAAGAATTTATGAAGAAATTATTTTATTGTAAATCAGCGCCTTTCCGTCGGTTAACATGGAAACGAAATGGCAAATATGGAGTAATCTTTCGTATAAGTTTTCTTTTTCAAGGAGGTGTTTTTCGGGTAATATTTTTAGTACTAACTTATCATAATTAGAGGCTTTACCTTCGTGATTATTGTTGAATGCGGTAATAAATTTGTCCAATAGATTATTAATCATTTGATAGCCAGAAATCTCTTTTTCAATTACTTCTCGGCTTTGATAAATGTTTTTCACGCTTAACTTTATGATGTCGTCAATTTGTGCTTTGTATTTACTCTTGTCTGTTAAAGCATAAGGAAATTTTCCTTTTAAGATGTCTTCTTCATTTTCGATAAAGATGCGAACGGCATCATTAATAAGATTTCCAATTGCCAAAGCGCGGAGGTAACTTATCCTATCTTCTTTTGTAGTAAGAGTCTGATATTTTGCAGTATCGATCGTGTCTTTCACCAATTTGATTAAATATTCTAAGGCAAAATCTTCGGCTACTAGACCCAAATTGATACCGTCCTCAAAGTCTATAATGGTATAACAAATATCGTCAGCAGCTTCCACCAAATAGGCTAGGGGATGCCGTTCAAATCCAATATCATTTCCTGATTTATTTGGAATTAAACCCAATTCTTCGCCCACTTCCTTGAAGAACTCTTTGTCTGATTGAAAGAAGCCGTATTTTTTATCTGCAATATTGGTTGTTGGTTTTTTGGGTAAACTTTCTTTAGGATATTTCATAAAAGCCCCTAGTACTGCATAGGTCAAACGAATACCCCCTTCTATTCCTGGACGGGAACTTGTTAGGACAGAAAAACCGTTGGCATTCCCTTCAAAATCAATTAAGTCTTGCCATTCTTTTTTGGTTAGCTGTTCTTTGAATTTTTGTCCCTTTCCAATTGAAAAATATTCACCAATGGCTTTTTCTCCCGAATGCCCGAAGGGTGGGTTACCAATGTCGTGTGCTAAGGAAGCTGCGGCTACAATGGCACCAAAATCATTGGCTTGGTATCCGTGCACTTCTTTTAAGTGCGGGTATTTTTCAATAATTTTCTTTCCTACTAATCTTCCAATGGAGCGTCCAACTACGGAAACTTCTAAACTGTGAGTTAAACGGGTATGTACAAAATCGGTTTTTGAAAGCGGGATGACTTGTGTTTTATCTTGTAAGCTTCTGAATGCGGAAGAAAAAATAATTCTGTCGTAATCGACTTCAAACCCTAATCGGGTGTCGTCTTGTTCAATTCGTAAGCGTTTTCCTTTGTCGCCTTGACGTTTTAAAGATAAAAGTTGTTCCCAGTTCATCATGGAATATTAGATTTTAAATTTCAAATATTAA
>CAIWKX010000282.1 GCA_903913315.1 uncultured Bacteroidota bacterium
TGGAACTCTGTAAATGTAAAAAACATAATTCAAAATGTATGATACATACAAAATTGATTCGGTACATGACGTAATCTTTTTTACTTGCATGCCATTACAAAAATACAATTTTCTGAATATGTATCCCATTAAAATCACGATTTATGTATCACAACACTTTAATTCGCAAAGACCATCCACAACAAATGGCACTTGAAAAAGTAATTGAACTTATTTTGGCATTTTCTGCCCCAACTTCCATTTATTTATCGCCACATTTAGAAGAAGACCTTAATGGAGGAGTTATTGTGGTAATTATTGGTGATGATAGTCCTCATTTTTGGGACGAACTCAACGATACTTATTGGAAAGTATTTGAATCTTTTCCTCAATTTTCATTTCGGATATTTGATGCTCATTGGATAAACCAAGAATTGAAAGATGGTAATCCCTTCTTTGCCATGCATTGCAACAGCAATACACTTGTTTATAGTACTCCTGAAAGCATTGAGGTTGACTGTACTCAAAAATTGAAACACAGAAGGTTTCTCAAAAAAGCAAAGTACCAATATAAAAGCGAAGTTAATGCTGCTTTTATTTTGGGAATCAATGTTAAGTTTTATGTACGAGGGGAAAATTATCTTCAAGCAGCTTATATATTGCACCAAAACATTAGATGGCTGTTGATTGAGGCTTCACGCTTTCTAACTGGCGAATGGCTTGTTGCGCATGATTTGGAAACACATCAAAATCATGTTGGTAAATATTCTAAGGCGCTTGCAAATGCTTTTGATGAAGAAAATGAGGAAGAATTGAAAGTGTTAGAAGTTCTTAATTCTGCTTGCTATACTGTTCAAAATGGTCATGATGCACCCGAAATTACATTGGAATTAATTGAAGCGGCTGAAGCTAAAAAGGAATGGATGCGAATGGAAGTTAATAGGCTTTTTAAGGAATGTATTTGCAGATGCCGTTATGAATTTTCACGTTCTAAAAGTCCTTTGATTTCCATTGATGAAAGCGACCCTTTACAATTTATCACTAGAATCGTAACTGAAACTGTTGCCACTTCTGCCCTTTATTGTTTTGGACAACGAACAATTAGTAAATCGGCAAAAACTAGTATTCTTGATGAAAACACTATCGATTTTGAAAGTACTCATTATTATTTGTTTTTAATTGTTAAGGATTATCAAGGGGATGTGCCAGGTACTATTACTTGTAAAATCAAGGAACAAACAGGTGGTCATTACACCTGTACTGTAATTATGCATTCTAAAAAATCTCTGCATAAAAAATCAGGTGATCAACTACATTTTTTTTACCAGATTATGCAACGTGGTAGACTTTTGTTTCAAGAGACTTCTACTCCTCCTTTTTTGACTTTTGAAGAAATCCCCACTAGAAACATTAAGTCGGCTAAAATGTATGTGCAACAGCGAGATACTACGAAGGAATTTTTGATGGAAGCGGAAGCACTTGACGGCGGTGGTGCCACCAAAATACATGTGTACTTGATGCATTTAGCTATTGAGCAAACTTGCCTTGGTCTACTACGCTTGTTTCTGGGTTATATGCCGAATCAATTTTCATTGCCTTTCCTCTTTGATTTGTGTGAATACTTTACACCATTAACTGCTGAAATCTTTCCTCGTGTAACCGAGAAAGATAAGGAGTTGCTTAAAATACTTTCGGGCCATACTACTTCGCTTCGGACTGGTTTTGTTGATGATGTGCCCTATCATGATTATGAAGTGCTAAGCAACCGTTATAATGAGTTTATAGACCGAGCTGATAAGCTTGTGGCGACCGAATTGGAAAGACTAGAACAAATGAATGAAAACGATTAAGGAATTAGGTTGTAGGTTGTAGGCTGTAGGTTGTAGGTTGTAGGTTGTAGGCTGTAGGTTGTAGGTTGGTGTGGATTGGATACGCGATTTTTTATTGACTGAATTCTATTCCTTTATAAAAAAAGTAATCCTAATGAGGCTGCTTTCAAAGAAGTATAGGAAATGCAAAAATGGCTATGATTCTGCTAATTTTTGAATGGACTTCGCTCTTGCCAGGTTACTTTTGGTTCTAAATAGTTGAAGAATGTTTCCATGCATTTGTCAATTAGTTTGATTTCATGTTTAATAAATCCAAACATTTCTATAGGTTTTGCTCCTACTGAACTTTTAATTTCTAAAGCTGTCCTGGCAAAAACTATTTCTTCGAATCCTTTGTTTATAGAATAGGCAATCATGTCATAGAGCATGTTTAAGTACAACATTTTTTCGCGCTGTATGGTTTCGTCGTAGCCCAAAAGTAAGTATCCATAATTTACTATATGTGCGCAAAGGTCCTTGCCTTTGCGCATTTTTTTATTTTGTTAAAGCTAAATTTATGAAAGAATTGCAGCGCGTTAAGTGTGACATGCTCAACTACAGGGTAATGTATAAAACCGTAAAAAAAAGACCAAAAAACCGTAAAATAGATTAAAAAAAGGGATGTACAATTGTAAAAAATAATAGTGTGGAAATAAATGCAATTATATAAGTGAGTTTTTTATGCTTTATTTCCTTTAAAAATTTAACATAATGTAGTGTTTAAAGCCCTCATTTGTTAATTTTCGTGTTCTCTAAAAAAATATTAGAAATAAGGTTGATATATTAGATTTTTAAAAAAATTAATATGAAACCGGAAAAAGATTTAAAAAGATTTAAAAAGATTGCAAAACCTTATAAATTATAACATTGTTTATAGAACAAAAAAACATTGTTTTTCAATACAAAATTAAATTGAAATACACCATGAGGTAAACCCTATTTCAGTAGGAGAAAAACCTATTTGGGCAGGAGAAAACTCATTACGAAATAGGGTTTTTCCTATTGTGAGTTAAAAAACACTTCTATAAATTTGAAATGAACACAAGAAGTAAAACCAAATATAAACTATAATTAAATGTGACACTAACTATTTTTTGAATTTAATATGCAGAAAATTGATGTTTTTGAAAAATGTACACTTTTTGCTTACCTATTTATCGAAAAGGTCTTTCTAAATTTGAATTTGGTTAAAATAATATCTAAAATAAGCATTTGACAATATAATCAAGCGCAACAGATTTAGTATAATAATTTATAATTGTGAATTTTATTTTAAATATTACGGTTTTACCGTAAAATGAAGTAAAAAGTTTACAATAAGTTTGAGCAATCATAACCTAAATATCAATTAATTATTAAAGCTTTCTTTTAATTTTATAAAAAAACGACCTAATATAAATAGCCTATGAAAATTTCAACTACTAAAATACTTCTTGCTATTGCGTTTGTTACTTTCTGGAGTACCTGTTCCAACGCTCAAAAAATACAATGGGAGAAAAGTATTGGTGGCAAACATGCCGATATTTTAATGGATGCCAAACCCACGCCTGATTATGGGTTTATATTGGCAGGGAGTTCGTTATCCACTAAATCAGGGAATAAAACTGATGGGAATAATGGTGATTTGGATTATTATATTTGGAAAATGAAAGAAAATGGAGATCCAGACTGGCAAAAAAGCTTTGGTGGTTCGGGGAGTGATTTTCTGCAAAGCATTGCTTTAACAAGTGATGCTGGTTTTATTCTAGCAGGAACTTCATCATCTAATAAAGGTTTTGACAAAACAGAGAATTCAAAAGGAGAAGAAGATTATTGGATTATAAAACTTGATGCTAGAGGCAATCAAGAATGGCAAAAAACTATTGGTGGTAGTGGACAAGATAAACTGCAAGTTATTCAACAAACCACAGATGGTGGATATATAATTGGAGGCTCTAGTAGTTCGATATCCTCACCCCAACCCTCTCCAAAGGAAAAGGAGTCTGGGAAAACATCGCCCAATTATGGTAATCTTGATTATTGGGTCGTAAAGATAGATAGTAAAGGAACTATTGAATGGCAACAAACCTATGGAGGTACTTTTGTAGATGAATTGAGAAGTTTGGAGCAAACCATTGATGGAGGTTATATTTTAGGGGGTTATTCAAACTCTCCTACCTCGGGTAACAAAACCGATGACAACAAAGGAGTTGGTGACTACTGGGTGGTAAAGATTGATGAAAAAGGAGTAATTGAATGGCAAAAAACGATTGGAGGCAGTCAAGACGACCAATTGTATGTCGTGCATCAAACTTATGATAGGGGTTATATTTTAGGAGGTAATTCCAATTCGAGTAGTAGTAATGATAAAAGTAGAAGTAATACTAGCGGTACCGACTTTTGGGTAGTGAAATTAGATGTGACTGGAAAAATACTTTGGCAAGAAACTTATGATTATGGTAAAGTTGATATTCTTACCTCTTTAATAGAAAACGAGGACCATACTTTATTATTAGGTGGCTTTGCTCAAGGAGAAATAGCCGACAAAGGAAAATTAGGCATGGGTGGCAAACAAAAAACTCAGAAAGGAACAGACGATTATATTGCTCTAAAAATTAGTGAAACAGGAGAAGTGTTATGGGATAAAATAGTAGGAAGTGATGGTGCTGATATTTTGAAGAAAGTGATTGAGACTAGAGATGGTGGTTATTTGATGGCAGGAACGTCTAACCCTTTTATCTCTTCGGCAAGCTCAACCGCAAATGCAAAAGCAGGCTCAGTACTTAACAACCTTCAAGGCAATAACAAGCAAGCAGACAAAGCCAAAAACCAAGTGAACGACGCCATTAAAGAACAAACTACAGCTACTAATAAAAGTATTAATGACACTTCTAAAGAACTCACTAATGATGTAAAAAAAGCGGTTGGCATAACCGATAATTCTCCACTAAAGATAGGAAGTCCAATGGCTAATCTTGGAGGTGATATAATGAACGGTGGTAACGGTAAAAGTGGTGAAAGTAATGGAGGTAGCGGAGGCAGTGCCAACGAAAAGAAACTGCCATCCTCACGAGATAAAAAGAACAATTATGGTAGTGCTGACTTTTGGATAGTAAAACTTAAAGACGAGGCCAAACAAGAAAAAGTAAAACTTAAATTAGAAGCTTCTCCCAACCCTACTTATGGATTTACTAATGTTGTGATTGGCTATGATTTTGATACAGGCACAGCTACCGTGGTTGATTTAGCAGGACGTCAATTGCAACAGTTTGAAATTACCAGTCCTACTGTCCCCATTGATTTAACTTCTTATCCCGAAGGTATTTATGTAGTGAATATAAAAACGTATTACCAAGGAAAACCGGCTTCACAAGGCGTTAAGATTATTAAAGGAATTAGTAAAAATTAAAGAGCGTAGATTATGAGAATTCAAAAAATATTTATTTTCAATATGTTATTATTAACATTTTTTGCCAAAGGACAAAGTTATGATTTTAGTGCTGAACCACCAGTGCATTTTCAATTACCGCAATCAGTTTGGCAATTTACTAAATTTGGAAACATACCTGTTAATGAATATAGGGGCTTAGTAAATATATCTATCCCCATCTATGATTTAAAAGTTGATGATGTAGATATTCCATTAAAAGTTGATTATTATTCAGGAGGGGTTAAAGTTAACGAAGAGGCTAGTATTGTCGGTTTAGGTTGGAGCTTTAACATACCAACAGTTATACAACAAGTTAAAAGTGGTAATGATTATTACAAATTAACTATTCATCAAAAGTTACCACCTTATCAAGGAAATCCAGCTATACCATCTATAGAGGTTTATAGTAGTAATTATCAATGGAATGCTAATACTGATGATTATATAGGAGTTGGAAGTATTCAAAGTATTCCTTATATGACAAAAGCCCTTGCAGGAGGAAGTGATCCAACTAGTACAGACGCTGTCATAGTAGATGAAACAGGTCATTTAAATATTACTAATAAATATCGTCAAATGTTATTAGAAAATGGGGCAGTTGATTCAGAACCAGATATTTTTACTGTTAATCTTAATGGCGTAGAATTAAAATTTTGTAGAGAGCAAAGTGATAATATAAATATTCCTATTGGACAACAGTCTTTGCCTGTAATTTTGCCATTGAAAATTATTAATGGGCATACTGAATATAAAGTTGAAACAATACCCAATCCAGACCCAGATGATTTGATAATTAAAGGAATAAAAATAACAGATCCTAGTGGTAATATTTATTTTTTCACTAATGTTGTTAGGAATGGAATAGCTACTTGTTATGTGCTTACCTATAAGCTAGATAAAATCATTACTAATAAAGGGAAAGAAATTAATTTTTCCTATTCAACTATTACTACTAATGTTGTTGATCATTTAGGAATAACTAATAGATATTTGAGAAGACTTTCTCCATCAACTAATATTGGCCCTTTTTCAGGTCAACCTGGTTTAGGAAACACAGCAGATTTAACAAGTTTTGGTACTAGTAATCTACTATTTTCATACCCACCTGCTACAATTGGTAATTCTCCTGATTTTCTTGGTATTACGGATACAGGTAGTTTCCCATACACTCAAGATTATAATTCGAAAACTTTTTTGGAACAAATAACTACGGAAAAAGAAAATATTTTTTTTAGATACAGTGAAAGAACGGACTTCACTAATATGAAAAAACTAGATGAGGTGGAAATACAAAACAATTACAATGTGAAAGTAAAAAAAATTATCTTTAGTTATGATTATTTTAATACTACTATTATTACTAACAAATTTAATACTGGAGGAAACCCTTATAACGGCGGTGATAATGGTGATACTCCAACAAATTCGGGAGAAGCAAATTCAGGTTCAATAAGTAACCCATTAACAAGTAGATTAAAATTATTATCAATTACAGAAGAAGGGAATGAACCCTACTCTTTTGAATATAATGCTACATCATTACCTTCAAAGAGCTCATCTTCAATTGATTACTGGGGATTTTATAACGGGCATAATAATTTAAATGGCTTTTTAGATTTATCAGTATTAGGTTATCCTCAATGTACCGAAAATAGTGCAAATAGTTTTAATAGTAACATCGATTTAGCTAAAGCAGCATCTCTTGAAAAAATTATATACCCAACCAAAGGCTATTCCAAATTTGAATATGAATTAAATGAATTTGATAATTTATTAGCTTACCAAGGAGCTAATACACCAATAATAAATACAGGAGCAGGCTTGCGGATAAAAAGTATCACAAATTATAATTATGACGATTCATTAATTGGAAAAAAAAGTTTTACTTATTTTAACGGAAAATGCATAATGAAAAGAGTTTTAACTAAAGAATCAGAACAAATATGGGCTGATTGTACTTTTAATCAAACTAATACAGCAATAGTAACAGCTTCAAACAGTAATTGCATCAATCAATCTAATAATATTGATGGGGATTACATAGGGTATGATAAAGTAATTATTAAAGAAGAAGGAACGGTTGATAATGGTAGAATTGAAAAAACATTTTCAAATAATGAGTATACTAGTATAAATCCCTATAATCAATTTTGTAATTCACAATATTATATGGATACTAGTTTTTATGATAATGGTAGTATTTTAAGTGAACAAATTTATGATTCATCAGAAATGTTAAAACTGTCTAAAAAATATAGTTATTCTAATGTCGTTGCCCCTTTGGATACATACGGTTTATCAATCCAAAATGATGGGGTTAGATTAACTGATTATTTTGGTTCTGACCATATAACATCTCAAGGACTTACAGGCTGCAATACCTATACTATACGTCATCGATATTTACTTACTTTTTATCCTATTTATGGAAAATTTAGCCGATTAAAGGAAGAGTTAACAACTGAATATTTTTCTAGCGGTTCAGTAAGTAATTCTATAAAGTATGACTATGATTTTGAAAATAATTTGCAGATTAAAACAACAACAGTAAATGGAGGAAATCCTTTAGAGTCAAAAGCAACTTATTATATTCATGCTTCTTACCCTACTCAAAATATATTCAAATTACTGGATTATGATATGGAATATGAAAATGGTATATTAAAATCACGTAAAGACTATGTTTATGAAGAAAATAGTAATGTAATACAACTTAAAATTATTAATTTATTGCCTGAGGGAAGCACAGACCCAACCAAAAAAATAAAGATGTTTTATGACTTATATGATAACAAACACAATCTATTACAATATCATAGAGAAAATGGCAATAATATTAGTATAATTTGGGGTTATAAACAAACCTTGCCTGTAGCAAAGATAGAAAATTTGGATTATGCTTCTATACCACAAAATTTAATTTTGGACATACAATCTGCTTCTGATCAAAATGATGAAACGAATTTGATGATAGCTCTTGATAATTTAAGAACTGATGTAGCACTTTCTGGCACTATGGTCACCACTTATACCCAAATTCCTTTGGTAGGTGTTAGTACAATTACTGACCCAAAAGGAGATAAAATATCATATACCTATGATCCTTATGGAAAATTGATTAATGTTAAGGACAAAGATGGGAACATACTTTCAGAGAACCAATACAATTATAAACCACAAAACTAATTAAAGATGAAAAACATATTTTATTTTTTAGTGTTGTTACCAATAATTGGAATTGGTCAAACTACTTCGGAGAATTTTGTTAAAACAATTACATACAAGATTGCCACCCCAACAAGTATTAATTCACCTCAAATTGATGAAGCAAATATAAACGTAACATATTATGATGGATTGGGTAGACCTATTCAGACAATAGCAAATAATCAATCTAATTCTGGTAAAGATATTATCACATATATTGAATATGATGAATTTGGTAGACAACCCAAAGATTATCTACCGTATGTTGCCAAAGATGGTAATAATATGCAATATGATAGTAATGCTAAAGATAACACTCTTAATTATAACGATGTTATTTCAGGTGGTTTAATCCCTACCAATTATCTCAACCAAAACCCTTTTAGCGAAAAAGTATTTGAAAATTCGCCATTGAATAGAGTCATGCAACAAGGAGCGCCTGGGAATATTTGGACAATAGGTTCTGGACATGAAATTAAATTTAGTTATGATACCAATACAGATAATGATAAGGTTGAAAACTTTAGTGCTACTAGAACTTATAATAGCACTGGAGTTTATGATTATGGTTTAGTTTTTAATGGATATTATACTACTGGCAATTTATATAAAACAGTGACTAAAAATGAAAATTGGACATCGGGAAATAATAATACTACAGAAGAATTCAAAGACCAGTTTGGAAGGATTGTTTTGAAAAGAAATTACAATAATAATGAGAAACATGATACTAATTACGTTTATGATGTTATTGGAAATCTAATCTATGTTATTCCTCCATTGGCATCAGATCGTATTGTGACTGTTACATCTAGTCAAGTAGCATATAATTATTCGCAATTTATAGATATATCACAAATTCTATTGGACGATCATGGATTATCTATTAATGGTGGTGGCGGGATTACAATTACTATTCAAAATAGTACTATAAGTATCTCCTTTGCTGGTGGGTGGAGTAATTTTGCTCATTTTGATGTTGCGAATAGTTTTCCAATAAATGCTGCTTATCCTATACCAGACATGGTTCTTGGTAATATAGATTTATCAAATCAATATGGAATTGTTATTCAGAATAATAGCTTAAAATTTGTGGATTTAACACCTAATGATCCGCCATTTAGATTTACATCTATTCATACTCAAACTTTGTCAGGCATGTTAGACGGTACTCTATTTGGAAACACTACAACATATTCTTATTCCCTTAATACAACCCCTATAGACGGTTTATGTTATCAGTACAAATATGATTATCTGAATCGTCTTGTGGAAAAAAAATTACCTGGTAAACAATGGGAGTTTATTGTTTATGATAAATTAAATCGAGTTGTTGCTACAGGTCCAACATACAACCCTTTTGGTGATGGTACAACAGGGTGGATGATTACAAAGTATGATGTGTTTGGCAGGGTGGCTTATACTGCTTGGTTAAAACAAAATAGTGGTTTTGATAGCGGGACTAGAAATAATTATCAGTCCCATTATGATCATGATAATCAAATACTTTTTGAAAGTAAAATAAGTAATAATAATGTTAATTGTTATTCCAATATTGTTAACCCTAGAGATGGTTATATATTATTAACCGTAAATTATTATGATGATTACAAATATTTAAATGCACCAAATCCATTACCATCAGATGTGATGGGTCAAACAGTACTTGCCAATACTAAAGGAATGTCAACTGGTTCATGGGTGAGAGTGCTCACAAATCCAAGTCATTCTGATGGCCAGACATCCTATAATCTCTATGATAGTAAAAGTCGTGTTGTAGAGTCTTACAATCTCAATTATATGGGGGGACATACCGATGTTAAAATGTTATATAATTTTGCGGGCCAAGTGTTGCAAAGTATCACCGAACATCAAAAAACTTCTGATGTAGTAGCACTAATTATTCAAGAAGATTTTCAATATACCCCACAAGGGCGTTTATTGAATCATTTTCATCAAATAAACGGTGGACATCATGAATTGATTGCTCATAATGAATATGATGAACTTGGTAAACTTATTAGCAAAAATGTTGGTGGTAGTGATGTCACTACCTTTGCAGGATTGCAAAAAGTAGATTATGGGTATAATATTAGAGGTTGGTTAAAAAAGATAAATAACACTGACGAATTAGCCAACAATGCAGAACCTATTGATTTATTTGCTTTTAAAATAAACTATGATGATGTTGAAGATGATTTGGGAGGACAAATTAAGAAATTATATAACGGCAATATTTCGGAAACTTTTTGGCGTACTGCTAGTGATAATACCCCCAGAAAATATGGATATCAGTATGACAATTTGAATCGTCTTACCTATGCAATTTATCAAAAACCGGGCATGCCTCAAACAGTAACTAACAGTTATAATGAAAGCATGCAATATGACAAAAATGGTAACATTACGGGATTACAACGCAATGGTGCTTTGGACGCACAAGGACAAACTATTCAAATAGATGATTTAATTTATAAGTATTTTGATAACTCCAATCAGTTATTTAGCGTGACGGATGCTGAATCTAATCCCAATGGATTTACAGATGATTCAACGGATGGAGATCCAAATAATGATGGTCAAGATTATTACTATGATGCTAATGGCAATATGATAGAAGATGACAATAAATCGATTGATTATATTCAGTACAACCACTTAAATTTACCTACAGAAATTGGAATAAGTAATTCAGATGTCGGAACAATTTTTTATATTTACGACGCCAATGGGAAAAAAGTCCAAAAAGAAGTTGATGATGACACGTTGGGTACAGGAATTGTAACTGATTATTTAGATGGATTTCAGTACAAAGACGACATTTTGCAATTCTTTCCAACGGCAGAGGGATATGTAAATTGTAATGCACCAACTTTAACACCTGTTACATTAGCTGATGGAAGTATAATACAAGAAATGGTTGATGATATAGGCCCAACTTATAGTTATGTATACAATTACCTTGACCATTTGGGTAACATACGGTTAAGTTATAGTCAAGATCCGCAAACAGGAGCCCTTAGAATTATTGAAGAAAATCATTATTATCCTTTTGGGTTGAAGCATACCAACTACAATAGTGATAAAAATATGTATACTAAAGAAATGCAGGTTTTGAAGATTAAGCCATTGCCGCCTTTGTTTAAGACTAGTTATGACTTCAAATACGGAGGGAAAGAGTTGCAAGAAGAATTAGGCTTGAATAATTATGATTTTGGAGCGAGAAATTATGACCCTGCTATTGGTAGATGGATGAATATTGATCCACTTGCGGAAACTTCACGAAGATTTAGCCCCTATACTTATGCTTTGAATAATCCTATTATTTTTATTGACCCAGATGGGATGCAAGCTCAAGGAGCAGATGGATTAACTGATGACCAATGGATAAATGCTCATGGAGATGTTAATAAACAAGATGCATATAAACAAGAGAATACGGCTACAACTAAAAGTAAAGCATTACAATATGCATTAATGAGTAAAGGTGCTTATGGTGATACAGTAGACACTGGAGATTGGAAGTTATCTAAAAGAATTAATAAGGATAGTGGTTTTAAAGCAGCATTATATCAAAACGGAAGCGAATATTGTTTTGCTATAGCTGGTACGGAAGATTTTTTTGGAAAAGATGGAAAAGCTGATACTGCACAACTCTTAGGACTTGCACAACAATATCAAGATGGATTAGAAGTGTTTGGAAATTTACAAAAAGATTCAAAAATGGTTGGTCATCTCTCTGTTACGGGTCATTCGCTTGGGGGAGGTATAGCAGAATATATTGCCATAAATTATGGGGTTTATGGAGTAACCTTTAATGCGGCTGGATTGAGTATATTTACAACTGGGCTTAATAGAAAATCAAACACCGATGCTTATATTTTAGGAACCGATCCATTAAATTTAATACAAAGCTCTAGTATTTTACCTGTTGCAGGAGGAAGACAACATTATTTAGGTCCAAATCTTAATGCAGGTTCATTTTATAATGGACATAGTATAGATCACGTAATTGAAGCATTATCACCTGCTACGCCACAAAATAGTGCATGGCAGCAAATGAAGAGTATCTTAAAAAGTGCACTAACACCACCTTCTATTTTATTACATTAAAAATTATTATTATTACTATGAAAAAAACAATTATTATCATATTTTTATTTAGTTTAACCAGTTGCTATAATCAAGAAACGCTTGTCGATAAAACTAAACTATTGCGTATTGATTATAGATTGTATCAAAGTACAGATGCTTGGGAATTAGCAAAAGCTGTTCAGTTTGGAGATACCATCAAAATAAAAGAAGAAATATTACAAAAAAAAGTTTCTGTAGATTATTTAGATCCATTATATGGTCATACTTTACTCATGTTTGCAATATATCACAGTCAATACGAATCAGTGAAAATTTTATTAAAACTTGGAGCCAACCCTAACATTCATGATAAATATGACGGTACTACACCAATAATTTATGCATCTAGAAATTTTGATGCTAAATATCTTAAGTTAATATTGTCTTATAAAGGAGACCCTAATTCTAAAGAATTTGACCCGAAAGACACAACAAATCCAGAAAGAGATACAGCTTTAACTGCCACGCTTTCATCTTCTCCCAAAAACAATAGTCTTGAAAAGGTAAAATTATTGATAGACGCAGGAGCAGATATAGAGTATTACAAAGAGCATATTACACAAAGACCCCTTGCTCAATCTATAATTCATGAAAGAATGGACGTTACTTTGTATCTTTTGCAAAAAGGAGCTGATTATAATCAAACTGCATATTATGAAGAAAAAGTATCAATACTAAGACTATTAAGAGGAGTTTTATTAGACTTGAATTCTGAACAGTACAAAAAAAAGTTGGAGGTTATTGCGTTCTTAAAAAATAAAGGATTAGATTATGATAAACAACCTATTGAA
>CAIWKX010000283.1 GCA_903913315.1 uncultured Bacteroidota bacterium
ATGGAAGAAGATATTAAAACCTACTTTTTATATTGAATCCCAAGCTTTAAAATAAAGTTTGGGATTTTTTTTAAATATTCAATCATTAAAATAGATTTTATTGTTAATTTTTTATAATCTTGCATTATAAAACATTAATTATAAAATACATGAAGAAAATTACTCTTTTATTTTTAGTATTGGGCTTTACTACTTTTATGTCAGCTCAATGTTTAACTACAACTGCGGGCCAATGGCCTACAACAAGTTATGTGCCAAGTACATGTGATGGATATACACCAAATGTTATTGTTACTGATGGTTATGCGAATGAATATTCTGCAGTTACAGTAACTTTGGGACAATCGTATACTTTTATAAGTTCTAAAAGTACCGATATGATTACCATTAGTGCGGATTCTGGTGCTACAGCAGCCACTTTCGGAATAGGTTCTGTTAGTTGGGTCTCAACAATTTCAGGTGATGTATGGTTTTACACCAATTTAAATGATGGATCTTGTGGTGCAGAATCGGTAAATAGAACTAGATCTGTTATTTGTGGTGTGGCTCCTTCTTGTGCACCTCCGGTTATTTTTACTATTCCCGCTATTGCTTCAACTACAGCTACTGTTTCTTGGAATGCTTCTATTTCAACACCTGCATTAGGATACGATTATTATTATTCAACAGATAATAGTACCTTACCTACATCATCAACAACTCCTTCAGGAAGCACGGCCGCCGGTATAACGTATACAAATTTAACTGGATTAACTTCTGCCACCACTTATTATGTTTGGGTGCGTTCTAAATGTAGTTCAACAAGTACTTCTGATTGGAGTACTTTTATTAGTTTCAATACAACTTGTGCTAGTTCATCAGTACCTTATACTCAAGATTTTGAATCTGCTACTGCTCCAAATTTACCTTCTTGTACTTATATGATTAATGAGGGTACAGGTAGTAATTGGGTAGTTGCTAACGCTCCAAGTTCAATATTTGCAACTAATACGTTAACCTATTCCTATGACACTAATAATCCTGCTGATGCTTGGTTTTATACTAATGGTTTAAGTTTAACTGCTGGTACATCTTATGATGTTACCTACAGTTATGGAAATAATGATACCACTTACTCTGAAAATCTAAAAGTAGCTTGTGGTACTTCTTTGGGTTCGGCTTCAATGACAACTGTTTTAGCAGATCACCCTGGTATTGCAGATGCTACATTACATACAGAGACTGTTACTTTTATCCCTACGACTACTGATGTTTATTATTTTGGTTTTAACGCCTATTCTGACGCTAATCAATGGGATCTATACGTAGATGATATTTCTATATCAGCTTCTTTATCGAATACTACTTTTGCTGCTAATAAATTTTCATTCTATCCAAATCCAGTGAAAGATGTTTTAAACATTGGTTATTCTAAGACAATAACTCAAGTAAATGTTTATAATATCGTTGGACAAGAAGTGGCTGTAAAATCTATAAATGATACGCAATCTAAAATTGATATGTCTAATCTTTCTAAAGGAACATATATGGTTAAAGTTACCTCAGAAGGATTAACTCAAACGATTAAAGTATTAAAAGAGTAAGTTTTAAAATACACACAAATTTTAAAGTCCTGCTTCGGCGGGACTTTTTTGTTTGATTATGACTTATTTACTTGTGAAAGGTTTTATACTATTATGCACTAATTATAGTGAAATAAAAATTATTGTCCAAAAGGTTTTTGGTTGGCACAATTGATATTATCGCCTGGAGTAACTTTGAAGTAATTGCAGAAATAGAGGTAATATTGGTATCGATAGTTTGTTTTTTGTAAATCTTTTCCAGATCCACATTCTACTCCACCATTGATTACATTAACAGTGGCACCAAAACCGGGTAATCTTCCTTTTAATTGGTCGTTTTCGTTGGGTATCCATTTGTTTACCATAATGTCATGGCAAGAAGGTTTTGGAAACTGTGGTGTAATCCAGAACCAAATTGCTGACGCAAAGGATACAACGGCATCTTTGGATAAATATTCAGGATGTTGAAGTAGTGTGTCTTTTGTTCCATACCATGCTTCGCTGAATTGAGCATAATTGTAGTTCCAACTGAGTTGTTTAGGACCTCTTCCATAGTATTGTTTTCCTTCTATGCCTGGGTATTTTATTTTGGTGATGTCGTTATAGTCTAATTTTCCTTGAGGGGCTTGCTCTTCGGTAAAGTAGAGACCATATTTGAAGTAACCACCAGGTGCATCGTCCCATCCACCGCTTGTTTCTTGTGCTATATTGGCTAAAAAGGCGGCTAATTCTCTTTTTTGTGTTGTTTTATCTCCTTCGCAAAGAAAGGTTGGGAAAATGCTTGCTGCTCTCAGGAATGCTTCATAGGAGTAAAAATCCTGATTGTGGTTTATCGTATCTTTACGTTTTATTCCATATCTATTTGGGAAAAGTATGTTCCAATCTTTTGCTTTAATAAGCTTGGTTATTTTCGATTTATTATTTTGATTGTTAAGCTTTTCTATTAATGGGGTTGAGGTTGGAGCGTTTTGAGCTCTACCATGAATTGTAATTACTATTAAAAGAAAAAGAAAAACTTTTTTCATGGTTTATAGTTTGGTTTTTTGGATTTGTATTGGGGTTATTTTGATCCACTTATAATTAAATTATTTCTTCTTGATAGAAAATTAATTGACTATCACTATGAACATCAATAATTATTCCGTTAATTGGTGTTGTTTGGATTAATTTTAATACATCTCTCGTTCTAAATTGTCTATAGGTAGTGTTTGGGTCATTAAGAAATGCTCTAATTAACGCTTCACTAGTGAACACTAATTGGAATGATTCTCCTTCATTCACATGAGTTATAAATTCGTATCGTTCTTCACCAGTTATTATTTTTCTAATATCTTCTTCTTCTTGGTTCATAGTTTGAACGAAGAAAAAACTATTTCCAAATCGAAGTTCATTCATAACTTTTAGGAAGTCTACTTCGTCTTCGTTGTTGTTGTAAAATTGTTCAATTAAAGATAATAGAAAGGAGTTGTCTAGTGGTTTTGGGTTTTGATTTGCGTCCATCGTATTTAGTTTAAGGTTGAAGTTAAAATAGATTTTTGGGTGCTTTGTTTATTATTGCTAAGGCTAGTTTGATGATGAACTTCAAAAGTATAAAAAAACCGCTAGACTTTTTTAGCGGTTATTGTGTTTTAATATTTTTCAAATCCAATTAAATAGCGTTTAAAACCACTTTCTAGTAAACAATCCTATTAATACTTGAGGTGAAAAAGTGACAGTAAATCGTATTTTTTCTGCATATTTGTTTTGTGCTATCTCCCAACCATTATTTGAGTATACGGGAAGGTAAAGTTCGAAATAATCGGTTACTAGGTTGAGTCGGATTCCGTTATCGTAGATAATATTGGGGTCTTGGTATTTGTTTTTCATCAATCCAAGGTCGCCATATATTTCTATCCAATTCCAAATGTTGAAACTGGCGTTCGTTGTGGTAAGCCATTGGTTTGCATAAGGAGTGGCTAGCATTGATTTGAAACCTCCTTCGGCAAGATAGAATTCTTGACTGAATAATCCAGTGCTTTCAGAACGCCCGAAGTAGTTATAATCAAAAAGATAATCGGTAGGGCGGTCAATAGCAAAACTAAAATAGTCGGAATGGGTGTTGTTGTAAATAAATGCGCCTGCAAAAAAGCGTAGATTGATTTGACGGTTATCATCAAATAGTTTTCTGTAGCTTACATTTGCAGATACTTTTCCAAATCGTGAGGCCAATTGTAAATCGGTAGAGTATCCAAAATGTTTTGTTATTTCGGTTTTGCCACTACTGTATCTTACATTGAAAACAGAGTAGCTATCTTCAGGAGATGTGATTACATATTTACTTGGATCAAGGTTGAGATAGACTTGTCGAATCAACAACACTTGTCCTTGATTGTCGCGATAGTCTTTTTCGCGAAAGCGGAAACTAACATAAGGATTAATCTTTTTATAATAGGCATCGGGAGCATAATGGTAATATTCTCCACTTAAGCCATAACGAATGCTATAAGGATTTCGTTCTCTATTGAACTGATTTACTGCAAGGGTAAACCTTCCAGAAAACGAATTGGATTTAGAAGAATAGGAAGGGGTAACATCAAATAGGAATGGTTTATCAAGTATGGTTCTATTATGAAAGCGCATGCCGGGAATGAATCCATCATAAATGTTATATTCGAGCGTAGGCACATAAAGAATCTGATTGTAATTTGGGTCTTCCAAATCTTTCATAAAGTTAAACTTTATGGGCCTGTTAATGAAGTTATATGGTTTTAATGACTTCCAATTATTTCTTTGATTGTATTCGGGAACGATGTTTTTGTAATTGATTACTATTTTATCAGCATCATATCGTTTGAAGGTATAGGTGCTATCTTCATTGACTTTATCAATCCATTGTTTAAAAACCACCTTTTTGTTTTTGATTCCATAAATAGGAATGGGAACAGTAACTCCAGTTTTGTTTTTCAGGTTGAAAGAAACGCTATCATTGGTTTTCGTCACGGTATTGAATTTATAGTCGATAATCTTGCGAGAATTGATAATCGTATTGAAAAACCAATCAGTTTCTTTGGTAGTATTTTGTTTTAAAAGGGATTCAAATTTCTGAACATCGGTTTGATTTTGGGTAGAATACGCCACAAATTGTTTGATGGTTTTCTTTAAATTGTTTTCACCGATATAATCTGCAAGGTATCTAAAGCTCAAACCAGCTCTATATTTGGAAGCTATTTTTTCATTGAATCGTATTAAGGTATTCTTGGGGTCACCAAGAGGTTGGTCTAGATTTTTACGAGCCATAAGCATGTAGAAATAGCTGTATTGTTCGTTAAAATCTAGTGAAACGAGATTGTATCCTTTGACCAATTTGTATTTTGCTATCGACCCCATCATTTTTGCATCAGGATAATATTCATCTATATATTTCATCATATAATAGATTTGTATCGCATCAAACATCCAATTGTCTTTGCGAGAATCGAGTTGTAATGTAGTCTTTAAATAGTTGTTTAAGTAGGTTTTTAGGAATTTCAATTCGTAGATGAAATCATCAGGAAAAGGTCTGATGAATGCAGGCAACTGATTGAGTCCGTAAAAAGGATTTTGCAGATAATCCGCTTGAGTCACAGTGATTTTAGACTTAGGATATTTACCTATATTCAGGGTCACATAGTTGACAATCTTGTCTACGATGAGTGCTTTTTCAATTTCATTTACTCTTTTGTCATCCAAGTTCGTTGTAACGTCTAAATCTGCGTTTTTAAAACTTAAAAAAGATTTTTTCTTGTCTATATTTAAATTGACATAGAGTTGATTGGTGCCTGAAAAGGTGTATGTTTTATCGGTTTTGTTAATTAAAGGCAAGTCGCAGATGATAACATCGTTTTCATCGTCGGTTACTTGTAGATCAATATCTGATAATGCATTAGGAACATCATCTATGTTGAGGTTGTTGTATTTTAAAAAGGTTTTATTTTCATATCTTGAAGGGGTTAAAAACCAATTTTTAAGTGTTATGTTACCCTCTGAATCGAAGCCATAATTGGTAAACTTTTCATCAGGTATTTTTACGAAATAGGACAAAACAAATGAGGCTTTTTGACCCGGGAGTAGCTTGTTCTTCAATTGAAATTCAACTAAATCAGGAAAGCCATTAGGTCGCGACCAACTTAATAAGGATTTAGTGTCGTCTATGATGGTAATGGTATTGGTATTTCCACGTTCTTTTTCGGAAGCGAGATGAAAACTACGAACAAATTCATCGGAAAAACGATCTCCGAGTGGTGTGTTTTTATTAGAATATGCATTATTCCAATCATTCAAAACGATACTTGTTAAGGTATCTTTGGATTGATTGTTGAAAGTAAGCTCTTGGTAAATATTTAGGGTTTTCTTATCGTTATTGACCTCTACAATCAGCTTTGAGTGATGTTGAGCCATAGCTGTAAAAGCAATAAGGAATAGAATGTAAGGTATCTTTTTCAATTATTTTTTTGGTTTAAACAAGGTGTTGAAAACAATTTTAGTAAACTCGGTTGCCCCATCTTTATTCATGTGACCACAAGTGGAAAAATACTTGTCATCGGTAACTGCATTTTCAAATCTACGAATTTCTGGATAAATCTCGTTAAGATGATTAAAATAATCCCTGTTAATGGTTTCCATGCACATCGGCGTTGTGATGGCAATAAGATTAATATGATTGGCAAGACATATTTTTTTGATTTCTTCGTAGCTTTTGTTGCGTTTGGGAGCGTATTTTGATAAATCAGCTGGAATGAGGGGATGCTGATTGCTTACTAATGGATTGAAACCTTCATTTTCTAGGGCATTAGTACGCTTATGAATTAGGGAGTAATACATTTCTCTAAAGCCAATTCGAGCATCATAGTGCATGTATCTATAAAACGGAATATAAAGTAGCTGATTGTATTCAGGGATGGTTCGATAATGGTCTCGAATGGTTTTTGACCAATGTAAATAAGGCATGAATAATGAGCGAATCGCTTCCGAATGGTCGTCAGTATTGATATTGATATCCACTTGAAGGATTAAATTCTTGATTTTATAGTTTCGTTCCACCATCATCTTCAACATTAAAGCAGACTCTTCTAGGCGGGAACGTGTAATCCCAAAATTGAAGGTTTTATAGCCGTTATCGCTAAATATTTTAGGTACCAAATGGTTGTTAATTCGGGAGGAACCCAAGAAAACAACATCGTAGTTTTTGTCTTTGGTGTTGTAGAGATAATCAATTTTGCTGCGTTCACTTGAATTGATGTAGGCAGTTGTATATAATGCGTCTAACACTACCATAGTGAGGCAAAGTAGTGCTATTATTTTGATGATATTAAGTATAAACTTCTTCATTTAAAATTGAAAATAAATAAATTGTTTATAATCAGAAAAAACACCCAAAGCGAGGATGGCAGCAAGGCAAAGACTTAATTTTAACCAACTGTATTTTCCAGAAATGGGTTCTATTTTGTGGCGGTTGTTCCATTCTACCAAAACAAAAACCAATATAAGAGGTAGTAAGTTATGGCTGTAACGCTCAATGCGGAAATACTCTTCTGAAAAATTTAAATTGGTGCACATTCTTTTGATGTAAAGCAGGGCATCGGTGATGGTTTTAGCTCTAAAAAATATCCAAGCTAGGCAAGTGATGGAAAAAGTAATGAGTATGTTTACGATTGTTCTTATGGATTCGAAGTTAAAGCCTAAGGTAAAATCGTCTACATTCTTTCTATTTCGGTTTAAGAGCAATAGCGGAAGGAAATATAAAGCATTGATAAATCCCCAAGCAATGTAGGTCCAATTGGCCCCATGCCAAAAGCCACTCACTAAAAAGATTATGAAAGTATTTCGAACTTGAAACAACTTATTGCCTTTACTTCCTCCGAGTGGAATATATAAATAATCTCGAAACCATGAAGAAAGAGAAATATGCCATTTGCGCCAAAATTCAGCGATGTCTCTTGAGAAATAAGGATAGTTAAAGTTTCTCAATAACTCGATTCCAAATAATTTAGAAGTACCTAAAGCGATGTCAGAATAACCAGAGAAGTCACCATAGATTTGGAAGGCGAAATAAATGGCACCTAACAACAAAGAAAGCGAATTCATGGAATGGTAATGATTGAAGATTTCGTTGGCATAAATGGAACAGGAATCGGCAATCACAACTTTTTTGACCAATCCCCAAACAATTTGATAAACTCCTTCTTGCGCTTTATGAAAATTGAATTTTCTTCTGACTTTTATTTGAGGTAATAAGTGCGTTGCCCGTTCTATAGGTCCTGCAACCAGTAAAGGGAAGTAGCTCACAAACAAAGAATAATCGACAAAATTTCTTTCTGATTTGATGCGTTTGTAATAGATGTCGATGATATAGGATAATCCGTGGAAGGTATAAAATGAAATACCGACAGGAAGGATTACTTTGAGTAAAATTGGGCTTGCTGTGAATCCCATGGAGTGAATTAATTCGGCAAAAGAGGCAGCGAAGAAGTTATAGTATTTGAATACGCCAAGAAATCCTAAATTGATAGTGATACATGTCCATAACCACATTTTCCGCTCAGAAAGAGTTTGGCTTTTTTCGATTTTCATAGCCGAAACATAGTCTAGCAAAGTTGAAAAAACCAATAAGAACAAAAATCTCCAATCCCAACAAGAGTAAAAATAGTAACTCGCTAAAATCAGTATATAATTCTGATTTATTTTCGATTTATGCCCAACAAACCAATACAGTATAAAGACTATAGGCAGGAATATGGCAAAATGAAGCGAGTTAAAAAACATAAGATTAGAATTATCAAAAATCAAATTCCAAATTCCAAAAAAAACTAATTGGAATTTGGAATCTTATACTTTCGAATTTCATTTAGAAGTTCGGACTTAAATTGTATTTTTTGTAGAAAGTGTCTAAAGCTTCTACCACTTCTTCCTCTGTATCTACCAGTTTGATTAAATTCATGTCTTCAGGATTGGCGTTCTTTTGTTTATCAATCATCACATTTTTAATCCAATCTAAAAGTCCTGACCAATATTCTGTTCCTACTAAAATGATTGGGAATTTACCAATTTTCTTAGTTTGAATTAAGGTTACCGCTTCAAATAATTCGTCTAAAGTTCCGAAACCACCGGGCATTACTACAAATCCTTGTGCGTATTTAACAAACATTACTTTTCGCACAAAGAAATAATCAAAGTTTAAGTTTTTATCCTTATCGATATAGGGATTATAGTGCTGTTCAAAAGGCAATTCGATGTTTAAACCTACCGAAGTTCCTTCGCCACGATGTGCTCCTTTATTTCCGGCTTCCATTATTCCGGGACCACCACCAGTGATGACTCCATAACCCGCTTTACTTATTTTGTAGGCAATGCGTTCTGCTAACAGGTAATATTTATCTTCTGGTTTGGTACGAGCCGATCCAAAGATAGAAACACAAGGACCGATACGAGCCATAGCTTCGTATCCGTTAACAAACTCAGACATGATTTTAAAAATAGCCCAAGAATCGTTGGTTCTAATTTCGTTCCATGTTTTTTGAATCAATTTATCTTGAATTCTATGATCTTCGTTTTCATAATCGTTAAATGCCATAATCTTCTTTTTTATTTTAATCAAACGTGCTAAAGTAATTCTTTTTTCAAAAACTGCGCCGTGTAACTTTTCTTATTCTTTATAATTTCTTCTGGGGTTCCTTTGCATAGAATTTCTCCACCGCCTTTTCCACCTTCCATACCAACATCAATAATATAATCGGCTAGTTTGATAACATCCAAATTGTGCTCTATGATCAACACAGAGTTTCCTTTATCAACCAATTTATTAATCACATCCATTAACACACGAATGTCTTCAAAGTGCAAACCTGTAGTCGGTTCGTCCATGATGTAAAAAGTGTTTCCAGTATCTTTTTTAGACAATTCCGTTGCTAATTTGATGCGTTGTGCTTCACCACCGGAAAGAGTTGTACTTTGTTGTCCTAAAGTAATGTAACCTAATCCCACATCTTGGATGGTTTTTACTTTTCGGTGTATTTTAGGAATCATTTCAAAGAAATCTACCGCTTCATCCACCGTCATGTTCAATACATCGGAGATTGATTTTCCTTTGTATCTTATTTCTAGGGTTTCTCTATTGAAACGTTTGCCTTGACAGGTTTCACATTCTACATACACATCGGGTAAGAAACTCATTTCGATGGTTCTTACGCCTGAGCCTTCACAAGTTTCACATCGTCCGCCTGCCACATTAAAACTAAAACGTCCTGCTTTATAGCCACGAATCATTGCTTCGGGTGTCATGGTAAACAAACTTCTGATTTCTGAAAAGACATCTGTATAGGTCGCAGGATTGGAACGCGGTGTTCTACCAATTGGACTTTGATCAATGTCAATGACTTTATCAATATATTCTATTCCTTCAATTTTTTTGTACGGTTGTGGTTTTTTTACACCATTATAAATATGAGCATTCAAAATAGGGTAGAGCGTTTCATTAATCAACGTTGACTTACCACTTCCTGAAACTCCAGTAACACAAATTAGTTTTCCCAATGGGAATTCGACCGTTACATTTTTTAAATTATTACCACTTGCTCCTGATAGTTTTATGGTTTTACCATTGCCCTCACGACGTTTTTTAGGCACTTCAATTTGCAACTCACCATTTAAGTATTGTGCCGTTAAGGTATGTTCTTTTAGCAATTCAGCAGGTGTTCCTTTGCTGATGATATTCCCACCAAACTTCCCTGCTTTGGGTCCGATATCAATGACGTAATCGGCACATTCTATCATGTCTTTGTCGTGTTCTACTACCAAAACCGAATTGCCAATGTCACGAAGATTTTTTAACGAATTAATCAATCGTTCGTTATCACGTTGGTGCAATCCAATACTCGGTTCGTCAAGAATATAAAGCACACCCACCAATTGCGACCCGATTTGTGTTGCTAAACGAATACGTTGTGCTTCACCACCTGAAAGCGATTTGGAACTCCTACTTAAAGATAAATAATTCAAACCCACATCCATCAAGAACTGCAATCTATCGTTGATTTCCTTTAGAATTTCTGTAGCAATCGTTTTTTGTTTTTCAGATAAAACTTCTGGTAATGCATTGAACCAAACGGTCAATTCCGAAATATCCATGGCGGATAAATCGGCTATATTTTTATCGTTTATTTTGAAGAATAACGATTCTTTTTTCAAACGTGATCCTTCACAAACCGGACAATTGATTTCGTCCATGAAGTCTTTTGCCCATCGTTTAATAGAAGAAGAACCACTATCGTCATGTTGACTTTTGATGAATTTAGAAATTCCTTCAAAATCTATTTTATATTCTTTGGTAACTCCTGCTGTCTTAGAAACCACCGAGAATTTTTCGTTACCACCATTCAAAATCATGTCCATTGCTTCGTTGGAAATGGTTTCAATAGCATCGGTCAATTTGAAATTATATTTCTCTCCAATGATTTCCAATTGTTTGAACATCCACGAACTTTTGTATTCACCAAGAGGAGCAAAGCCTCCTTTATTGATGGATAATTTCGGATTGGGAATTATCTTTTTAATGTTGATTTCGTTTACAATTCCTAAACCATTACAATGTTCGCAAGCCCCTTTGGGTGAATTGAACGAAAATAAATTCGGTTCAGGGTTTTGATACGAAATACCGGTAGTGGGGCACATCAAAGTTCTACTAAAGAAACGCACCTCATCACTTTCGTGCTCAATCACCATCATCACATCTTCACCATGATACATGGCAGTTTTGATGCTTTCCGATAAACGTTTGTCGGTATCGTCATTATCTTCTACTTGCAATCTATCAATTACAATTTCGATATCATGGGTTTTGTAACGGTCTAGTTTCATTCCGGTTGTGATGTCCACAATCTTTCCGTTGACACGTACTTTTACGAAACCTTGTTTGGCTATTTGTTGGAATAACTCGGCATAATGTCCTTTTCTAGCTCTAATGATAGGTGCTAAGATATTGATGCGTTTTCCAATGAAATTTTCTTTAATCAGATTCTTGATTTGCTCATCAGAATACGAAACCATTTTCTCGCCTGTGTTGTAACTAAAAGCTTCGCCGGCACGAGCATAAAGTAAACGCAAGAAATCGTATATTTCGGTAATGGTTCCCACGGTAGAACGAGGCGATTTGCTTGTAGTTTTTTGCTCAATTGCAATGACGGGTGAAAGTCCGTCTATTTTATCTACATCGGGACGTTCTAATCCGCCAAGGAATTGACGAGCATAAGCCGAAAACGTTTCGATGTACCGACGTTGTCCTTCAGCATAAATCGTATCAAAAGCCAAGGATGATTTTCCTGAGCCCGAAAGTCCAGTGATGACCACCAATTGTTCTCTCGGAATAGTAATGTCGATGTTCTTTAGGTTATGAACACGAGCGCCAATTACTTCAATAGTATTATCGTTTTCCAGCATATTTTTTGTTAAAACGCAAAAGTACAATTTTAACAACAAAATTCAGTTAGTCAGTTGAGAAGAATTTGTTAAAGATTTTTATATTTGAACAAAATAAAAATCTTTAAACTATGAATATTTTAGGTATTGGTTCCCGAATTAAACATCCTGAATTGGGACTTGGAGTAGTAACAAATGTAACGTCTAAACATTATTGGGTTACTTTTATAGAAAGCGGATTGGAAACGATTGATGTTGATAGCTCTTTTGAAGTGATTGATGCGGTTGATGGCGAAGTAGATACCGTTAGTTTTTATGAAGTTGAAAAAACACTAAAAAACCTTTTGCAACGTTGGTCAGATGTTACTCAAGTAGTGGCAATTGCCGATAAATGGAAAGGTGGAAAATTGATAATGGAACCAGGAACTCCCACTCAAAATAAAGAAGTACCTATTGACACTTTCTTTCACAAAATAACGATGGTTCGTGACCGATTGCGAGTGATGGAACAAAAAATAAACTCGAGCAATTTGGAAGAAGCCGAAAAGATTGAAATGCAACAATACATCACTAGATGTTATGGAAGTTTAACCACATTTAATGTGTTGTTTAAAAACACGAATGATTATTTTGTGGGAGAAAAAACGAAGTAAACTAAATGATCATTAAATTGTAATCACCCTGATAGGTTTTCAAAACTTATCAGGGTGATTTATATAGAGAACTTAGAGAAACCTATTTTTCATTTAAAAAAAGTACTGAAAAATATATTTTGACTAGTGAATGATAAAAATAAACTGTTTTTAGCTTAGAAAAAAGTTCCTATTTTTTATAAATAGTCGTTTTTGGAGTGAAAGGAATGACATTTAGAGTAAAGGGAATCCCATTAAGAGTAAAAGGAATCCCATTAAGAGTAAAAGGAATCCCATTAAGAGTAAAAGGAATCCCATTTAGAGTGAAAGGAATCCCATTTGAAGTAAATGGAATCCCAATTAGAGGAAAGAGAATCCCATGTAGTGTAAAAAGAATCCCATGCGTTATAAAAGAAGCTTTTTTGGCTAAATATGGAACTTTTTCTACTTTAAAAATAGACTTTTTTTGGGATTTAGTAGGAGTAGTGATTGAATTGTATAAACTCAAAAATGATTTATTGAAATAAACTTGTAAACTATAAAATAACCTACAATCACATTGTTTGAATGTCATTATAGTTTTTTATTTTGGTGGAGTTTATTTTGAATAGAGGGGTATTTGTCAAAGAATGATGATAAAAAATAAAGGAAAAGTTTAAAGAATTAAAAAGAGTTTAATAAAATATTTTATAAATCTATCCGATATGTTCTTCTTCTTCTAAAAGTTACCGGGTCGAAATGTTTCCAAAGTTGATGAATAGCAATATTATCTTCTAGTTCAGGCGTTCTGATACAGTTTTTAATCCCTTTTTCTGAAAAGGTTTTGTAATATTCGTCAAAAATTATTGCTGTAACGCCTTTGCTTTGATATTCAGGATCCACGCCAATTAAATAAAATAAAACTTCTTTACTTTCTTTTTTTGCTTTTAGCAAATGATAAAAACCAAATGGGAAAAGTTTACCGTTTGCTTTTTGTAAAGCTCTTGAAAAACTTGGCATCACAATACTAAAAGCCACCATATTATCGTTTTTATCCATTACAAACTTGATGTATTCTGGATTGATAAAACTAATATATTTCTTTTTAAAATATTCTTTTTGAACAGCAGTAATAGCTACAAAAGAAGACAAGTTGGCGTAAGCGGTATTAAATAAATCAAACATTTTATCTACATACGGCATAATGTCTTTGTTATTTCTGAAATTTAATTCTCTTAATTGGTATCTTTTTTTAATTAGGGGTACTATTTTTTCATAAGAATCGGTTTTTACATTAGAAAAAGGAAATTTATTTTCTAAATATTCTTTTTCCTTGATAAAACCTAATTCCTCTAAATGGACTTTATAATAAGGAAAATTATACCAAGTTATCATAGAGCCTAATTCGTCAAACCCTTCAGTAAGCACGCCTACTTTATCAAGATTAGAAAAACCCATTGGTCCTTCTACATAGTCTAGTTTATTTTTTTTCCCTAATTCATATACTTTTTCAAGTAGGGCTTTGGTTACTTCAATGTCGTCAATAACATCCCACCAACCAAATCGAACTTTCTTTTTTTGTTGGTTGTTTACTTCATCCCAATTAATGATTGCTGCAATTCTACCGACAATTCGATCTTCTTTGTAAGCTAAATAAAAATAAGCTTCTGCATTTGTAAAAGCTGGATTTTTTGTTTTATCAAATGTTTCTAATTCATCAGCAATTAAAGGAGGAACCCAATAAGGATGATTTTTATAAAGTGAAAATGGAAATTTCACATATTCTTTTAGTAAAAAGTTTGTATTGGCTTCTTTAATTGTAATCATTGTTACCGTTTTAAAATTGACCTTCGTCTAAACGTTTTTTCGCTTTTTCTTTTTCTTTTCCTTTGATGCTTTTATCTTTTTTCTTTTCTTTTTTATGAGATTTTAGTATTACTTTTTGATATTTTGTATCTGAACGCCAAGAAACACCAATGCCTCCATAAGTTAAAGCAGGAGTATTTTTATAGTTTTTACTTATTGATGCATCCATTTGAAAACTTTTATTAAATAAATAAGCGGCACCAACGGTAAAAATTCCATCAGCATAATAATCGCCTTTAATCCCTTTATTTTCAAAAAATCCAGACCATTGATCATTAAACCCTTTAGTTAAAGTAATAACATATCCACTAGATTGATCATTGGTAGAAATTTTATCTAAAAAAATATTGGTAACAAACACCCATGCGCCTGGAAAAATATTTTGCGTGATTATCATTACTTTCGGACTGATTCGACTTGGTTGTTCGTTAGTAAATAAAAAAGGATTGGAGCTAAAGTTTAAATTCATTCCAGCATATCCTGAAACAGCAGGAATAAATTGGTGCCATTTGAATCTATGATTCGCTTTCCAGCTATAAATGTTTGGTTCCTCTTCATAATTCTTAAACGGATCGTAGACTAAATATTTAAAGCCTATTGTTGATGCTTTTACACCGCTTCTTTTTTTTGTTAATTCGTCTGATACATAGGTGTCCTTTTGATAATTAACATCTAGTATAGCTTCTAATTCTTCTTTAAAAAGACCATATCGAGTTACAAAATCGACTGAATAACCTTTAGCAGTATAATCTAAAAGATCGTGTCTTTCATTGGTTAAATTCATTCCAGACTCTAGTTGTATGACAGTTTTTCCTACTGAAAATGCTGACATAGAACTACCTGGGCGATTGGAGTTGATAACATCAGTATATTGTGCATAACCATTTTGAAATAAAAATAAAAAACTAAATAGCGCTAAAAGGTGTAATTTCATAATAATGACAGTAAGAATGTTTATTTTTGAAAATTCAAATGTACTATATTTTATTATTTATTTAAGAAGTAATACTGATTTTGAATGTGGTAATTTAGTATTTTTGGCAAAAAAAATCATGTTATGCAAGAGGCATCTTTAGAAGGTTTGATAGAAGATATTTTTATTTTCCTCATTATCTATTATGTAATTAAGTTTTTAATGCGTTTGTTTTTACCTCTTTTGGCAAAAAAAGTAGTTCAAAAGGCTAGTGAACAATTTCAACAGCAACAGCAAAACCAACAAAATTATACGAATACAGCACAGACAACCAATAGCGATAAACCTCGTGAGACTAAAAAGGTTGGTGAATATATTGATTATGAAGAAATAGAATAATCGATTATTATTCTAATATGGTTTTAGACTATCTAAAATCAAATATTTAAACAATTAAAATTATACAATGAAGCAATTTCAAAAGTTATATCCTCATTTATTAGCCATTCTTGGGTTTATTTTTATTTCGTTAATTTACTTTCTTCCCGTTTTACAAGGAAAGAAAATATACCAATCGGATATTGTTCAATTTACCGCAATGGCAAAGGAACAAAATGATTTTAGAGCTAATGAGCATGCAGAACCCTATTGGACAAATTCTTCTTTTGGAGGTATGCCAACCTATCAGATGGGAGCCAAGTATCCCCATGATTATATTGGTAAAATTGATGATGTTTTACGTTTTTTACCAAGACCAGCCGACTATTTGTTTTTATACTTTTTAGGATTTTATGGATTATTATTAGTCCTTAAAATCGATCCATTAAAAGCTTTCTTTGGAGCCTTAGCATTTGGGTTTTCCACCTATATGATTGTTATTCTTGGTGTTGGTCATAATGCTAAAGCTCATGCTATTGCTTATATGCCATTGGTTGTGGCTGGCGTTCTATTGGTTTTTAGAAAACGATATATTGTTGGAGGATTGCTCACCATGCTTGCTGTGGCATTAGAAATTAATGCCAACCACTTTCAAATGACCTACTATCTTTTGTTTTTGTTGATGGTAGTAGGTGTTTATTATATTTATAAATTCATAAAGAATAAAGAATATAAAGAATTAGTACTAGTAGGAGGAACCTTCGCCGTAGCATTGATTTTCGCAATAGGAGCTAATGCTACTAGTTTATTGGCAACAAAGGAGTTCACGGATTATAGTATTCGTGGCAAAAGTGATTTGACTTTCAATCCCGATGGGACTAAAAAGACCGATGGTTCTACTTTAGATAGAAGTTATATTACAGAATACAGTTATGGAATTGCTGAGAGTTTGAATCTTATTGCTCCACGACTTTTTGGTGGTGGTAATGGAGAAAAATTAAGCAATGATTCTGCGGTTTATGATTATATGTTGAAGTATGGCGCCTCAGAAGCTGAAGCCCGTCAATTTGTAGATTCTTATGCGCCTACGTATTGGGGAGATCAGCCTATTGTTGCGGCACCTGCTTATATTGGTGCAGTAGTATTCTTTTTGTGTGTTTTAGGATTATATCATGACCAACGTAAAATTAAGTACGTATTCCTTATTGGAGCCATTTTATCACTGGTGCTTTCTTGGGGAAAAAACTTTTCTGTAGTGACCAATTTCTTCATTGATTACGTTCCTATGTATGATAAGTTTAGAGCGGTTTCTTCGATACAAGTAGTATTGGAATTGTGTTTGCCAGTATTAGCTATTATTGGATTTCATTCTTTCTTCACCACTGATAAAGAGAAACAATGGAATAGTCTATGGAAAGCAGCGGCTACTTCATTAGGACTACTGGTGTTATTATTCTTGTTCAGAAATATGTTTGATTTTGTGGGTTCTATGGACGGGCAATTGCGTCAGATGTTCAGTCAGAGTCAAGATAAAACCTTTGGAGTTGGTTTTATAGATGCCTTAAAAGAAGACCGAAGAAGTCTGTATGCTGCCGATTTGTTGCGATCAGGATTTTTTATTACAATTTCTGCAGTAGCATTATGGATGTACACTAAAAATAAATTAGCACAGCAAACTGCAATTGTTTTAGTAGGATTGTTTATGGTTGCTGACTTGGTATTTGTAGATAAAAATTATGTTAGTACTAAAGATTTTGTTGGAGCAAGAGAAGTAGACGTTCCTTTTGAGCCCTCACCAACAGATACACAAATTATGCAAGACACTACTAATTATCGTGTTTTGGATGTAGAAGGATTTTTGAATGCAAAAGCATCTTATTTTCATAAATCAATTGGTGGATATTCTGCAGTGCGACCAAGAAAAATGCAAGAGTTGTTTGATTATCAAATCGCCAAAAATAATAAGGAAATTTTGAATATGTTGAATGTTAAATATATTATTCAACGCAATGATAAAGGCGAAGATGTAGCTAGTGTAAATCCTGATGTCAATGGAAATGCTTGGTTTATTACCAATTTGAAAACGGTAAAATCTAACGATGATGAAATGAAAGCATTAAATAAGCTGGATACGAAAACTACTGCCATTAGTCAAAATGAATTTAGTGCTAAAACGGGTTATAATGCTCATTATAAAGTAGATTCCACCGCCACTATAAAATTGGAATTAAACAAAGCCAATTATCTAAAATACTCTTCTAATAACACTAATAATGGTTTTGCTGTTTTCTCTGAAATGTATTATAAAAATGGATGGAATGCTACAATTGATGGAAAGAAAGTTGATATTCTAAAAGTTGATTTTGCTTTAAGAGGGTTGGCTATTCCAGCTGGGAAGCATACTATCGAATTCAAGTTTGAACCACAAGTTGTTAAAACCGGAAGCATGATTACTTTAGTAAGTTCAATTGGAATACTGTTTTTATTAGTTGGTGGAATTTATTTTGAGAGAAAAAAGAAGTAGAATTAATTGTAGATAATTTTGTAAATTTGACTTAACTATATTTAATTGAATATGAAATCAATCAAGTTAAATCATGCGCATCCTTCTATAATGGAAGCTCGGTATATTGAAGAAATTAGAACTATGACGCCACAACAACGGTTTGAAAAATTGATGGCAATAATTGAAATTTCGTATCTTTTAAAAACAGCCAAAAAAATATCAAAGTAATGTAATGGATAATCAAATAATTGAAGTTTGGAAATACTTATCTTTAAACAATGTAAACTATTTGACTATTGGAGGATTTGCAGTTAATATTTATGGCTATGGAAGAAATACAGGCGATATTGATATATTTATTGAAGATTCTATTGAAAATAGAGAAAATTTAAGAAAAGCATTGATACAAATAGGGATAGGAGATTTTGAAAATATAAAAACAATGCAATTTATTCCAGGTTGGACCGATATCACTTTAAATTTTAATTTGCGATTAGACATTATGACTTCGGTTAAAGGTCTTGAGACTTCGGATTTTCAACAACTACTTGAAAAAGCATACATTACCGAAATTAGTGGCATTCTTGTATATTTTTTAGATTATGATAATTTGATCATAACTAAAAAAGCCGCAAACCGTCCAAAAGATATTCTAGATATTGAAGAGTTAGAAAAAATCAATAAAAAATCTAATTCATAAATTTGAAAACAGAACCCCAAAAACTTCTAATCATAACCTATTATTGGCCACCTGCAGGCGGACCAGGCGTGCAACGATGGTTAAAGTTTGTTAAATACCTTCCTGATTTTAATATTCAACCTATTGTTTATATTCCAGAAAATCCTACTTATCCTATTGTTGATACGGATTTGATAAAGGAGGTTTCAGAGAGCATTATAATACTTAAGAATAAAATCTTTGAACCCTATCAATTAGCTGGTTTTCTATCGAAAAAAGAAACTCAAAAAATAAGTTCTGGGATAATTCCTGCGGCTAAGAAACAATCTTTTTTGGAGAAGGTTTTGCTTTGGGTGCGAGGTAATGTTTTTATCCCCGATGCTCGGTTTCTGTGGGTAAATCCTTCCGTGAGGTATTTGAAGAACTATATCCAAGAAAACAATATCGATACTATTGTTACTTCTGGTCCACCTCACTCATTGCATTTGATTGGCTTGAAATTAAAGGAATCGATGGAATTGACTTGGTTTGCTGATTTTCGTGATCCTTGGACTACTATTGGGTATCAAAAAGCATTGAAATTATCTTCTTATGCAGATAAAAAGCACAAACAATTGGAAAAATCAGTTTTGGATGGAGCCAATACCATTATTGTAACCAGCAAAACTACTAAAGCAGAATTCGAGTTATTAACTGATACCCCAATAGAAGTTATTACTAATGGGTATGATATTGAAAATATAGACCGACAAGTTTTGGATGACAAGTTTACAATGGCCCATATTGGATCATTTTTGTCTGATAGAAACCCTACAATGTTGTGGGAAGTATTGAAAGAATTGATAATAGAGAATAACTCATTTGCCAATCACTTCCAGTTAAAATTAATTGGGAAAGTAAGTCAAGAAATACTAGATAGTATAGCGCAACACGAGCTTACGAGTTATTGCACTAATTTAGGGTATGTGTCCCATACAGAAGCGATAAAGCAGCAAAGAAAATCGCAAGTATTGCTTTTGATAGAGATAGATTCGCCAGAAACTAAAAGTATTATACCTGGTAAATTATTTGAATATATGGTTTCAGAACGTCCTATTATTGCTATAGGTCCTAAAGATTCTGATTTTGCTGAAATTATCACTTCAACCAATACAGGTATTTTCTTTACTTACCATGAAAAAGAGCGTCTAAAAAAGACTATCGTTTCTTATTTTGAATTCTATTTAGAAGAGAAATTACAAGTTTATCCTATTGGTTTGCAGCACTATTCAAGAAAGAGTTTAACCAAACAGTTATCACAACTCATAATGCACAACTCATAAGCAAAGAAATGGGAATCATACAATCACAATCGATTAAAAACACCTTTATTACTTTCTTCGGATTTGGTATAGGTGCTATTAATGCGTTGTTTTTATATACCAATTTTCTTGGAAAAATGCATTACGGAATTGTTTCTACGATTCTTTCAGGAGCCAATTTGATGATGCCTTTTATGGCTTTTGGAGCCCAAAATACTTTAATTCGATTCTTTTCTCATTATAAAACAGAAGAAAAAAGGGAAGAATTTTTAACGTTCATGTTATTTTTTCCTTTGACTTTAATTGTTCCCATAAGCTTGATTTTTTATTTTTTTTATACTACTATTGCGAACAATTGGGTAATAGAAAATCCTTCATTACAGCCCTTCTTTTGGTTGATTCCTATTGTTGGATTATTTATGGCCTATTTTGAAGTCTTTTATGCTTGGGTAAAAGTTCATATGAAATCGGTAGTAGGCAATTTAATAAGCGAAGTGCTCTATCGATTAGTAATCATGATATTGCTAATTGCTGTCCATTTTGATTGGATTACCAAAGATACCTGTGTGTATGGAATTGCCTTATCTTATTTGGCACAATTAATTGGAATGCAACTGTATGCTTTTTCAGTAAAAATGCCAGTTTTTAGGTTTGTTATACCCGATAATTTAAAAGAGATTGTCTATTACTCTTTTTTTATAATTGTTTCGGGTGGAGTTGCAGTCATGTTGGTCGATTTTGATAAAGTGATGATACCGCATTATAAAGACATTAGTCAGAATGCATTGTATGCCGTGGCGATATTTATTGCCACTGTAATTGCTGTTCCAAGTAGGGCTATGACCCAAATTGTAGCCCCAATTACCGCTAAATTATTAGTAGAGAACAAACATGATGAATTGGATGATTTGTATAAAAAAAGCGCCATTAATCTTCAGTTGGTAGGTGGTTTTTTGATGCTGTTAATTTTCTTAAATATTAAACAATTGTATTTGTTAATACCCAATAATTATAGTGCGGGTATTAGTGTTGTTTTTATGATTGGTTTAGCAAAATTTTATGATGTACTATTGGGTAATAATAATTCTATTATTGTGAACACACAGTATTACAGGACCGTACTTTTATTTGGTGTTTTCACCGTTTTTTTAATGATTGGATTGAATATGTTGTTTATTCCCATGTATGGAATTTTTGGTTCTGCATTGGCAACGTTGATCACTGTAGCGATTTACAATACCATCAAATTAATTTTTGTGGTTAAGAAAATGCATCTGTATCCTTTTACGGTTAAAACAATTTACTCTTTGGGTATTTTGGTTATTTGTTTTTTACTCTTTTACTTTTGGGATTTCCATTTTGATGGCCTTTATATTGGGCGACTTTCCATTTCTCCAATCATCAATATTACTTTAAAATCTATATTAATTACAGTATTTTATTTGGTTGCTAATTATCGATTAGCTATTTCAGAGGAGTTTAATAATGTTGTCAATTCTATTTTGAAAAGAATAAAAAGGAACTAGATTCTGAACTTTTTTCAAAATAAAAAATCCTGCTTCATCTTCCCAGAATCCGCAGGATTAACCAAAACCAACTAACTTACCTATCTTCTGAAGCCACGTCTACATTCGTGTCTATCACAATCATATCTGTAATAGTGCGTATTGCAGTTACCATAATTATATCCTTCATAATTATTGTTGTTGTAATAGTAAGGACGAGGATAGCTATAGTAATGTGTTGCTCTTACATAACCATCTCTGTCATCACGGTCAAAATCATGTCGGTAACCATAATTTTCTTCATGAAATCTTCCTTCCCCACGTCGTTCATGTTCTCTATAAAAAGTGGCATTGTTTCCCATTGTTTTAAACGCTTCTGATGCCTTCGCAACGTTTACTCCCAGTAAAACACTTGCTACTATTACATACATTGTTCTCATAATAAATCGTTTTAAAGCTTTTGCTTACTCGTTCGATTTTCAGCTTCTTCGATCAGAAAAAGTTTCTGATGTATGTGATATTCCAATTTGTGTGCCAAAATAATTATTAAAATTGTGAATGATTTGTTAATAGTGGTAACTGTTTTATAAACAATTATTTATATGTTGTATTTCGTGATTTTTTAATCGTTTTAAAAGTAATACAAATGTTAAAGTTTAAAATTTCATTGGTCAATTGAAAAATACTTCGGAAGTTTGCTACATCAAAATGAACTAAAAATGAATTTAATTATTTGCAATATGTGTTGTATGATGTGGAAATCTCCGCAGAGGTATACTATTGCATAATTTTAATTTTTTAAAATATATACAATTCAACCTCTGCCAACGCAGAGGTTTTTTTTATTCTGAATTTATTTCTGAATTTAATAAAAGGGAAGTCCAAATAACAATAATAGATGCTGACATAGTTCAGCATAAACAAAAAAAATATGAACGTAATAGCAAACAATATGATGACTTGGATGATGATGTGCACAATGTGTTGCAGCTACCTATGCTATTACCAAAAGCGGTCGACTTAATTGTAGTTTCGTACAATATTTTGCAAGTCCCTTTGGTAAGTAACCAAAGGGATTTTTTTTATTTCAAAAATTCTTACTAAATATTAATCTTAAAATTTAAAATCATGAGTACACAAAAATTTGCAACTAACGCATTACATGCAGGACACGATGTAACAAAAAATGGAGGAACAAGGGCCGTTCCAATTTATCAAACTACGTCGTATGTTTTTAAAGATTCTCAACATGCTGCCAATTTATTTGGGTTAGCCGAAGCTGGATTCATTTACACCCGATTGAACAATCCGACCAATGACATTTTAGAACAACGTCTAGCCAAATTGGAAGGCGGAATTGGAGCAGTGGTTACTGCTTCTGGAACAGCTGCTATTGCTACCACCTTATTAGTATTATTAAAATCGGGTGATCACATTGTCGCTTCTAATAGTTTATATGGCGGCACTTATAATTTGTTAAGTGTAACTTTGCCAAGATTGGGAATCACCACTACTTTTGTTGATCCATCTGATCCTGAAAATTTTACCAAAGCGGCTCAAGAAAATACAAGAGCTTTCTTTGCTGAAAGTTTAGGAAATCCAAAATTAGACGTGCTCGATTTAGAAGCTATAGCTAAAGAATCCAAAGCTTTTAAAGTACCTTTTATTGTTGACAATACTGTTGCCACACCTTTTTTGCTGAACCCCATTCAATACGGAGCGGATATTGTTATTCACTCCCTTACTAAATATATCACGGGGAACGGAACCTCATTAGGAGGTGTTATTATTGATGCTGGAAACTTTGATTGGAGTAATGGAAAATTCCCAGAATTCACAGAACCTTCAGCAGGCTATCATGGTTTTAAATATTACGAAGCCCTAGGAGCAGCCTCTTTTATTGCTAAAGTTCGTATTGAAGGATTGCGAGATTTTGGTGCTGCTTTGAGTCCGTTTAATGCTTTTCAAACCATTCAAGGATTGGAAACTTTGGAAATCAGAATTAAAAAGCACAGTGAGAATGCCCTTGCTTTAGCACAATGGTTACAAAAACAAGAACAAGTAGCTTGGGTAAACTATCCAGGATTAGCAACTTCTAAATACAAAGCCTTAGCCGATAAATATTTGCCAGAAGGAAAAAGCGGTATTGTGACCTTTGGATTAAAAGGTGGATTTGAAGCTGCCAAGAAAGTTGCTGATGGTACCCAATTGTTTTCGCTTTTAGCGAACATTGGAGATACTAAATCATTGATTATTCACCCTGCCAGTACTACCCATCAGCAACTTTCGAATGAGCAACAAGAAGCGACAGGAGTAACTAAAGATTTAATTCGCTTATCTGTTGGAATTGAAGATATCGAAGATTTGAAAGCCGATTTGAAGTCGGTGTTTGTGACACTTCCCATAGAAAAATTAGTTTAGGTTATTGTTTGTTTGTTTTGACTGTCTCCAATTTCGCGGTTGGAGGCAGTTTTAAAAAAAAAGTTATCATGAAGAATTTAGAAAGAATTCAAGTCTTAAATTTTGATTTAGAAAATGGAAAGCAATTGGCTTCAATTCCGTTGTTCTATCAAACCTTTGGTTTGGCAATAGGAAAGGGTCCTATAGTGGTAGTCAATCATGCGTTGACTGGTAATTCCAATGTGACTGGAGAAAATGGATGGTGGAATGATTTGATAGGCGAACATAAAACCATCGATACCCTTCATTTTACAGTGATTGCTTTCAATATTCCGGGTAATGGATTTGACGATAACTTTGAAAATCTAATTTCGAGTTATCAAGATTTCACTATTCGTGATATTGCTCGACTATTTTGGGAAGGACTACTTTATTTGCAAATTACTGATATATTTGCAGTGATAGGAGGGAGTCTCGGTGGAGCTGTCGCTTGGGAGATGGCTGCATTATTACCAACGCGAATTCAAAATCTTATTCCAATTGCTACTGATTGGAAAGCGACCGATTGGGTAATTGCTAATGTCTTGATTCAAGACCAAATTTTAAACAATTCCGATGATCCTATTGTGGATGCCCGATTGCATGCCATGTTGTTGTATAGAACCCCACAATCAATCAACCAACGTTTTCAAAGAAGTAAACAAGATAATTTAAATATTTTTCAAATAGAGAATTGGTTAATCAATCACGGATTCAAATTGAAAAATCGTTTCCGTTTATCGGCATATAAACTGATGAACCATTTATTAAAAACGAATGATATTACCCGAAATAGAAAAGATTTTCTCTCGGTAGTTGCTGAAATTCAGTCGAACATTCACCTTGTTTCCGTAGATACTGATTATTTTTTTATTGCCGATGAAAATCGAGAAACCTATAAACAATTAAAATGCATTAAGCAGAATGTATTCTATACTGAAATTAACTCTATTCATGGACATGATGCTTTTTTAATTGAATTTGAACAATTAGCACAAATTTTAGCACCCATTTTTAAGATAGAAAAGCAAGCGCCTTGTGCAAGGGTTACGCTAGAACATTTGTGCAAGTACTAGTTGTTTTAATTAAAAAAAGTTGCCAGAATTTTTTTTGACAACTTTTTTTAATTACTTGTAGATTCTCTATTTTATAATTGGCTCAATGATGGTCTTTTTGCATTTTCCATGAATCCCTTTTATGGATAAATATTTTATTATTTTTGAAATGGGAAATAGAAGATATATTAAAATCCCTAGTTTTTCGGAAGCATGTTTTGCAATAAGTTTTGATTTATTTTTGTTACTGTAGGTACTAGCTTTATAGAATTCACTTCCAATATAAAAATCCTCCGAATACCAACCTCTATATATTGGAATTTCTAAAATTCTATCTATTCGATTTATACTTTCTTGACTTAATGTTCTGTATTTTTCACTTTTTTTATCGTATGTTTTTCCGCTCCAACCTTTACAATCAACATTAGAAAATTGACAATCGGTAATTGTTTGATGTATTGAATCGTAACCGTAAAATCGCATCTCGGTATTATTGGTTTTGCTTTTTACTACAATGCAATCTTCCTTATCATGATTAATTTCAAAATAGTTAGTGTCTCCAAATTTTATTTGGATGTAATCCAGCCAAGTTGAAATCACAGTATTTTTATAAATTATAGAATCATAAATGGTCATTTTCAATTGTAATTAAAATTTTAAAACTGCTCAAAATTCAATCATTTTTTTCTCTAACTAGTTTTATAGCAGTCAAATATAATAATATTTAGTATAGATTAAAAAAACAACTATACTTTTTTTAAAAAACTTCAATGCATTTCAAAATTAGATAAATAATTAGTAATGTAAGTGTTATATTTTTGTTAAAATATTTTAAATATGATGTGAAGCGATTCGATTTTCCTTTTAAAAAAGTTGGAAGTAAAAAGCAAATGTAGGTATACTAATACCAAATCGACCTAACTATTTTTTTATTAATGTCTAATGCTTATATCTCATCTAATTTTATACTACAATTGAAACTAATTTTGGTATGCAACAAAATAATAACTTATTGCCAAAATAAAATTTGGTATTACTAAATAAAAATATTTCGTCTTTTGCTCATTATAGATTAAATTGCAATAAATGAGTTGATAGTAGAGGAGTCTCTTACTTGTATTCAATTTTAAGTATTTAAGAGCTGTTCAATATTGCCCCGACCATGAATAGATAAAACAGGTGATATAGTTTACACAATCTAATGACTAATCCTTTGTTTTTAATTTTAACAGCTATTTGTTTTTTAAATTGAATTCAAAAACTAATTTTTTCAACGAAAATTCTCCAAAATGAATTAAAGATGCTCTCGATTTGATTTGAAAAGTTATATTTTCAACGAAAATTCTCCAAAATGAATTAAAGATGCTCTCGATTTAATTTGAAAAGTTATATTTTCAACGAAAATTCTCCAAAATGAATTAAAGATGGGGAGTAGTCATTAGATTGTGTAAACTCAAAATAAGCTTCGGGGTAAAGTCTTAATGGCGCCAATTAAGACTTTACCCCGAAGGGGATTAAAAAGAGTATATTTAAACAAATTAAAAAACACAGTCATGGAAATTAAAGA
>CAIWKX010000284.1 GCA_903913315.1 uncultured Bacteroidota bacterium
AAAATGCTCAAACAAGATGGAAAGGAAATATTTTAGGATGGTCTGCTGTTAGAAATGATTTAATTATCTATTTTAGTGATAGAATAAAATGATTGACACAGTTTATTGAACACTCCCCTATTTTTTAATGTAACAATTTTGTACTCTACTTCATTTGGATTGTAATTGGGTGTCGATTCTAATAAAGCAATAAGAATTTCAAAGTTGTTTGTTTGTTGGTCGTAGCTTCTTTGGGAGGCTGAATGTTGCGCTTGAATGGCATCAGTTTCTGGTGTGTCAATGGTTGGTGGATTTTTTGATTTTTTACGCCCTTTTATTTTACGAGCTATTGTCATAAAATTGTCTAATTGATTGGGTTGCACACCAAGTGTTGATTTAAAAACCCCACGAAGTTTTGTAATCAATTTATTGAGTGGTGCAAAAAAATTTTCTCTTTCTGCTGCTGCATTTTTGTAGGGTGCCTCAGAGGTATTTACATTTTTTTGTTTGAGAAAAGCATTGTCGTATAAGCTTTCTAGTTGGGTGATTTCAATCTCTGGATTGGAGGGATTGTAAGCGGCTCCTAAACCCGTGATGTAAGTGGTTAGTAATTTAAAGTTAGCCACATTTTTGGCATGTCCTTTTTCAGAATTTGAACTCATAATTTTAAGTTTTTATTGGTTTATACTAAAATCTTTCGGCTACACACTTAAGATTTGGTTAAAATTATTTTTAATGTTTGAAACCACCATAATAATTCGATGAATTAACAATAAAACCGATTAAGTGTATTTTTTTTTGATGAATGTGTTTATTAATTAGAAAGGTGTTGTGAATAATATTACATTTTAATATTCATTTGAAATGTAATTTGTGAAATATTTTCATTAGATTTACAATTCAATTAAAAAAAGCTCTTGTTAAAACACAATTCTTATTTAGACAACTATTTATCAATTTCAAAAAATTGAAGCGCCAAAAACATTTAACTCAATTCAACAAATTTTAGAATCATGAACAATTACTTAAAAAAATTCTTAACTAGATTACTTATTTTTATATTATTTTTTATTTCAATTGATAATGCTTTATTTGCACAAAAGAAAGCTTATGTAGAACAAGTGGAAGATATTATCTCCCTAACATCCCCTTCTCCATTGCCTAGTTGTGTTGTTAGTGGAATAACAGTAACGTCAAGCGGCAGTAATTACATCGCCTATACTCCACAAACTAATACTAATAGTCATTGTTCACCAAGCGGTATTTATACTGGAATTGGAGCTGCGTCTGCCCCTTGGAATGTTGGCGGATATCTCACCTATACTTTTAGTACCCCTGTTACAAGTGCAACAATATCCTATGCCATTTTTGATAAAATTGCTGATTTTGGTTATATAACTATTAACTGATGTGGTAATTTACAATTAACTAATCCTTGTGGTGTTACTATTAACGGAAATATGATAACAGGATCGATTTCATCATTAACAAACTGGGCCTCAGGCAATGTAAGTTTAACTGTTTCTTCAAATCAACCTTTTACAACTATTACTTATAATGATGACCCACAATCAGGATCATTAATTGAACAAGGAAATTTATGCAGTTTTATTTTAACCCCTTATACTTGTAATTTACCAACCCCTAATTTAAGTGCTAACTCATTAAATATTCCTTGTTTAGCAACTACGACAAATTTAAATAGTATAACAGCAAGTAATACACCAAATTCAAGTTGTACAACACCAGATACTTTAACCTGGCATAGTGGTACTCCTGCTACAGGAGCAAACACATTAGGTTCAACAATTGTAGGAGCAGGAACGTATTATGCCTCTTTTTATGATGCCATTTCACACTGTTATAGTACTGCTGTTCCTGTTTTAGTTACTGCTACACCAGTACTAACACCAACTTTTACATCAGTATCTGCAATATGTAGTGGAGGAACTTTACATGCATTACCAACTACTTCTTTAAACGGTATCACTGGAACATGGTCGCCAGCACTGAATAATACTGCTACAACTACTTATACTTTTACTCCAACAGCCGGATTGTGTGCTACTACTGCTACTATGACAATAACGGTAACTGCAAATGTAATTCCTACGTTTACTCAAGTAGCTCCAATATGTAGTGGAGGAACTTTACATGCATTACCAACTACTTCTTTAAACGGTATCACTGGAACATGGTCGCCAGCACTGAATAATACAGCAACCACCACTTATACTTTTACTCCTTCTGTTGTACTGCATGGTCAGTGCATTGCAAATGCTTCAATGATGGTAGTAGTAAATCAAGCTGCAACATTAGTAGCTGTTGGGGATAATTATACCTATGCTTATTTGCAGAGCAACACTACTACTCAAAGCATATTGAATAATGACACTATTAATGGTGTTTTAATTACTGGAACAACACCAAATGTTACAATCGGTCAAGTAGCACCACTTCCTACTTTTAGTAACGGAGGTATAACCTTAAATGCCGATGGTACTTTTAACATTCAAGCCTATACCTCACCGGGTACTTATATTTTTTATTACCAAATAAATTATCCTTGTTCAACTGTAAGTAATACGGTTAAAGCTATTATAACCATTAAAGCCCCAAGTATTGTTGAGCCCGGTAAATATGAATATTACCCAAGTTTTTGTTTTAACCAAAATAGTCAAACTTCCTCAAATGGTTTGTTTGATCCTTCTTCTTGGGGAGATAACGTTGGAATTTTAATTGATGGAGTGGCTGGAAACCAAAATTCGATTTCAATTGTTCCTACAGCAGCATTGCCTAGTGGCTTAACCTTAAACACAAATGGAAAATTAACTATAGCAGGCGGATTGTTGCCTAATGGAAATTATTCATTTAATGTAATGCTCTATCCTAAAGGGAC
>CAIWKX010000285.1 GCA_903913315.1 uncultured Bacteroidota bacterium
GAAAGTAAGCTGTATCTCCCAATTCTTCTTCAATTCGCAACAATTGGTTGTATTTCGCCATTCTATCCGAACGTGAAGCGGAACCGGTTTTAATCTGACCACAGTTTAATGCAACGGCTAAATCAGCAATTGTATTATCTTCTGTTTCACCAGAACGATGTGACATTACAGAAGTATAGCCTGCATTTTTAGCCATATTTACTGCGGCAATCGTTTCTGTTAAAGTTCCAATTTGGTTTACTTTTACCAAAATTGAATTGGCAATTCCTTTTTCAATTCCTGTAGACAAACGCTCCACATTAGTAACAAACAAATCATCACCAACCAACTGCACTTTATCACCAATTAATTCTGTTAAGTATTTCCAACCATCCCAATCGTTTTCTTGCATTCCATCTTCAATAGAAATAATTGGATATTTAGTGGCTAATTCAGCCATATATTCTGCTTGCTCTTTTGACGTTCTAATCTTTCCAGTTGGTCCTTCAAATTTAGTATAGTCGTATTTACCATCAACATAAAACTCAGAAGCAGCACAATCTAAAGCAATCATTACTTCATCTCCAAATTTATATCCAGCATTCTCAACTGCTTTTTTGATAGTTTCAATAGCATCCTCAGTCCCTCCAGGAAGATTTGGAGCAAAACCACCTTCATCACCAACAGCCGTTGACAAATTTCTATCGTGTAATACTTTTTTCAAGTTATGGAAAATTTCAGTTCCCATTTGCATCGCATGAGTAAATGATGTTGCTTTAACCGGCATAATCATAAACTCTTGAAAAGCAATCGGCGCATCTGAATGCGACCCTCCATTGATAATATTCATCATTGGAACAGGTAAAGTATTGGCAGAAACACCACCAACATATCTATATAATGGCAATCCTAATTCATTGGCAGCCGCTTTTGCAGCAGCTAAAGAAACGCCAAGAATAGCGTTAGCACCAAGATTTCCTTTGTTGGCAGTTCCATCCAATTCAATCATTAATTGATCGATTAAATTTTGTTCAAATACAGAAACGCCTAATAATTCTGGTGCAATTTTAGTATTCACATTTTCAACTGCTTTTAAAACTCCTTTTCCCATATAGGCTTTTCCTCCATCACGAAGTTCAACTGCCTCATGTTCTCCTGTTGAAGCCCCGCTAGGGACTGCAGCACGTCCGAGAACGCCATTTTCTGTTACTACATCTACTTCAATAGTAGGATTTCCTCTTGAATCAAGAATCTGTCTTGCGTGTATTTTAATAATAATGCTCATGATTGTATGTTGTTTTTTATTGAATTATAGTTTTTCGGTATACAAATATAGAGTATCTCTAAATTTTACAAATAAAATTTAAAACAATATTATCAACTATAACGATTTCCCTTTTTTATAAAAAAACAAATACTATTTAATACTTTGAATAAAAATAAAAAAAATAAAATAGAAAAATCAACGAAAAGGCTACTATTTACTGATGTTTCAAAGTAAAAAAAAGAAGAAAACAGTATTAATATATTAAAAAATAAAAAGTGATATATGATTTATATCATCTTTCAAACCTATAATAAACTGGAAATTTACATCATAATTTTTTAACTAAATTTTAATATTATGAAAACAAGAAGTTTTAACATAGTAATGATAGGAATCATTGCCTATATGTTACAAAGTTGTACCCATGACATTTATGTAGATCCGCAAGCTGGTGACAAAGCATCTTATGACAATGCTGACGCGGTAAATGGGGCGAAATTATTTAGTAATTTTGAACATGTTGATGCAGGATGGCCTGCTGATGCATTAGGATGGCCATTAGCGAGTGCAGCGAGTGACCCAACGATAACAATTGCAAATATTGCAAACCCGCCAACTGGACAAACAGGACAAAAAAACAGAAGTTTTTATTCATGTTCAGGATGTCATGCTTTTGATGGTTTAGGTCAAGATGGTGGTTATATTACAAAAACTTTATATACAGTAACTGCTGGAGTGGCTAATGCTACACCTGGACAACCTTTAATAGCAGCGTCTCATCTTAGAGACTGCAGAAGTTGGGATATCACTCAATTATTCAATACTATAAAAAATGTTGGAGGTAGAGCTATAGATCCTACATTAACTGTAAATGGTGTAACAACTCCACTTGGAAATTCACATCCAGATTACAGCAAAATACTTACTGACGACAAAATTTGGGACATAGTAAAATGGCTTAGAGAAGGCGCTATATATAATGAGAATAATGACTTATATACTTTAACAGCTTCGGGACCATACAATACAACATTAACTCCATTCGCTACACCAACAACAGCAGTTTATTCTAATTTAGGAGGAACAGATGGTGATGCAGTAGCAGGTGATGCCTTTTATGTAGCAAAATGTATGGTTTGTCATGGTAACGGTGGTAGAGGGACTTCATTAGCATCTGGCCCATCTGGAAATACTGTGAATAATACGTATAAAGTTCAAGTTGGAGATTTCGTGAGAACAAGAACTGCTGAAGCCATTAATACTATATTCACAGGCAAATTTGGGGCTATGCCTTGGATGGCTGCGACACCAATAACTAAAGACGATATGAAAAACTTACTTAAAGCATTAAGTAATACAACAAAATATCCTTCTGGTGCTATTACTCCTAACAAACAAGTTGGAGGAAATTAAAAGTTATAAAATCTTAAATGATTAAAGTAACAACACAAATTAATTAAAATCTATTCACAATGAAAAAAATATTTCAACTAGTAATGGTAGCATCTGTAGGTTTATTAGCTACTTCATGTTATAATGATGTTCTTCCAGCAGAGCCGCTACCAGCGAATGTTTCATACCAAGCAAACATTCAAACCTTATTCAATAAAAACTGCATAGGATGTCATAAAGGAGCAGCAAATTCAGGTCCAGACTTAACTACCGGTAATTCATACGTTTCACTAACAACTGTTACTCCTAACTCAGCAGGAAAAATTTATGTTACTCCAGGAAATGCTGATGGAAGCATTATTTATCAAGCATTAACTGGAAATGGAGCTCCTCAAATGCCACCAAATGGTGCTTTAAGCAAATCAAAACTTGCTCTAGTAGAAAAATGGATTAACGACGGAGCAGCTAATAATTAATACTATAAAGTCATGAAATTAAATAAATCAATTTTAATCGCACTGTTCGTTTTACCTCTTTCATTCTTTGCTCAAGAGAAAAAAGACAGTATTGTAGCTTCAACTAAATCAAAATTTGAAAGAGCTGCTTTTGAAAGTTCTGCATTAATAGAATCACAAACCAATGTTGTTAATGTTAAAGGAACTTTAGAAATGACCATTAATCACCGTTTTGGTATCGTAAATTCAGGTCCTAATGCAAATGATGGATTAGGTATTTGGGCACCAGCAAACATTAGATTTGCCTTAAATTATGGAATTACCAATAGAATTAATGTTGGTTTTGGAACTACAAAAGACTCAAGACTTCAAGATTTAAATTTGAAAGGAGCTCTATTAAGACAAACACGCGACAATAAAATGCCTGTTAGTGTTACTTACTATGGAGATGTTGCCTATGATGCTCGTCCACCTGAAAATTTTGTACACTCTACTGATAGATGGTCTTATTTCAATCAATTAATTATTGCAAGAAGATTTAATAGAACTATTTCGTTCCAACTTGCTCCAAGTATTTCACACATGAATTATGTTGAAGCACCAATGAAAAGCAATATTACTTCTTTAGAAATGGGAGCTCGTGTTAAAGTAACTTCAACAATGGCAGTATTAGCAGACTATAATTATATGTATACTAAATATGATGGTAATACAACTAAACCTGGAATGGCTTTGGGTATGGAATATTCAACGGGATCCCATGCATTCCAATTGTTTATTACCAATTATAGATCTATAATTTCACAATATAATACTATCTACAATCAAAATGATTTCTTTAATGGTGGTAAATATTGTATAGGATTTAATATCACTAGACTATTTCACTAATTGAGTCATGAAAGAAGAATTAAATAATAAAAAATCATTATCTAGAAGAGGTTTCCTACCTCTTCTGGGTGGTGGTTTACTTTTCCCAGTTTTGGGATTCGGTAAAGGCTCTACTAAAATAGCAGAAGAGTTAGAAGAACATCAAACACTACTAAAACCAGACGGAACAACCGTTAGAGTTAGAAAAAGTGTTATTGAAAATTCTAAAATAGTTGAAAAAAATATCTCTAACCAATCTCTTTTGAGTTGGTTAAAAATGAAAAAATAAAATGAAAGAAGATAACCAACAACAATCTAAACGTAAATTCTTTGAATTAGGAATCAAGTTTGGACTATTAGCAACTGCAGGCACAGTCTTAGCTTCTAAAGCTATGGACAGTGAGCCTTCAGGCGAAATGGTTGAACTGATGTCTACAGATGGGCACATTGTTAAAGTTCCTGCATCTGAAGTAAAAGAAAATTCTCCAAAACCAAGAAATTATAACCCAAGAGAAGGCTTTCCAGGAAAAAAGTTTGTTATGGTCATAGATTTGGCCAAATGTAAAAATGCATTAAGATGTCAAAATGCATGCAACAAAGGGCACTATATTACTGGAGAAAATGCTTGGTTAAAAGTATACAAAATGCAGGAGTCTGAAAAAACAGCTCCTTATTTTATGCCTACTCAGTGCCAACACTGTGATAAACCTCCATGTGTTAAAGTATGTCCCGTCGATGCTACTTTTAAAAGAAGAGACGGAATTGTACTTATTGATAATGAACGTTGCATCGGATGTCGTTTTTGTATGGCTGCTTGCCCTTACTCCATTAGAGTTTTCAATTGGCAAGAACCTAAACAAGATAAAACACTCCTAAAAAGTCAAGAATATACTCCAGACTATTGTGGTCAACCTAGTGTTAAAGGAACCGTTGATAAATGTGATTTCTGCCCTCATCAAATTGTAAAAGGAGAATTACCTTTCTGTGTTAAAGCTTGTCCAAATGATGTATTTGCTTTCGGTGACATGTATGAAGATGCTGTAACAAATGGTAGTGGTGAAACTTTTAAATTAAGTAAATTATTAAAAGATAGAGCTGGACACCGTTTAATGGAAAGTTTAGGGACTGAACCTAGTGTTTACTACCTTCCTCCTGTTGAAAGATTGCAAGATTTTGATAAAGGGTTGGAAAATTACAACGAATTTGAATCTGTACATAAAGACTCTTAATCATGAAAGAATATAACAAAATAATAGATGACCTAGCTCCTAAAAAATTTGGGAAATTAGGTAAAATTTGGGTTACCTCTTTAGTGATAATTATTGTTTGTGCTTTATATGCCTATTATCAACAATTAAGCAAAGGATTAATCATCACTAACATGCGAGATTACGCTCTTTGGGGAGTATACATTTCCAATTTCGTTTTCTTTGTGGCAATAAGTTTGGTTGGTTCATTAGTAACCGCAATTTTAAGATTAACTGGTGCACATTGGAGTACACCTCTAACTAGAATTGCCGAAGTTATAGCTGTTGCAGCAATCATAATGGCTGGACTAACAATCATAATAGATATGGGGCGTCCTGACAGAATATACAATCTGTTTTTACACGGAAGATTACAATCGCCAATTATTTGGGACGTATTAGTAATTTCAACTTATTTAGTAATAAGTATCTTATTATTAATATTCCCTCTACTTCCTGATTTTGCAATCTTAAAAAAATACTATAGCAACAATCCTAAATTAAGTAAATTTTACGGTAATCTTTCTTTAAATTGGACAGGGAACAAAACTCAAATATCTCTATATGATAAGTCAATCAGAATTTTATCTGTGCTTATTATTCCGGTTGCATTTGGAATTCACACAGTAACAGCTTGGTTATTTGCTACGACCTATAGACCGGGTTGGGATAGTTCAAACTTTGGTCCCTATTTCATAGCAGGTGCTTTTGTTGCAGGTGCTGGAGCTGTGGTAGTAGTAATGTATGTGTTAAGAAGAGTATATCATTTAGAAAATTACATTACGGATTCACATTTTGATAGAATGGGTAAACTTTTAGTTTTACTGTGCTTGATCTATTTGTACTTTAACGTGAACGAATACTTAGTTCCTGCCTATAAAACAACAAAATCAGAAGCAAGTCACTTAAATGAACTTTTCTTTGGCGATTATGCCTTTTTATTCTGGACAGTAATTGTAGGAGGATTAATTATTCCTGTAATTGCTCTTATTTTTCCAAAAGGCAGAAAACCACTTCCTTTATTTATTGTAGGGATATTAGTTGTAGTAGGATCATGGTGGAAACGTTTCATCATCGTTACTCCAACTTTATTAAATCCTTTCTTACCAATTCAAGGCGTTCCAAAAGAATGGCATCA
>CAIWKX010000286.1 GCA_903913315.1 uncultured Bacteroidota bacterium
CCTATTTGAGGCGCAGCTAAATAAAAGACTTTAGAATTGGGATGTTTGTCTTTAAAATTTTTAAAGAGGTTAAGTGAAAGAACAATGTCGCCGATTGCGCCGGCACGATTCCAGGTAAAAATTTTTTGCCCGCTACCAATAATTTCTTCAGTAAAAGGTGATTCGAGTAGCCCCGGTATCATATTCATATTTCTTCCAATTCCTCTAAAATTTTTGACATCCATGATATTTGTTTACTCGATAAATCGTCAACATCTTTAAGCCAATTATTAATGACAAAGTCACTCGCAGATTCCCAATAAGGGCTGACATCGGCGAGATTAAGGACGTCATCTTTTTCAACTCCGTTTTCATTAAACCATTCATAAACAATCATTTCGAATTTCATCCTTTAATTTAACAAACTTTTTTCTAGTTTCCATCCATTTTTCTTTTTCGATTTTATCAATGTTTGGATTATTTTTTTCTTCTGTAGAAACAATTCTGTCTATCCGTTTTATTATAGTATTTATAATAAAATTAAGCAAAAAGCGTCGTATAGTTTTTAATATTTTTTCCATTTTAAATCTTCCGATAACTTTCCATAAAACCTAAATCATCCTCTCCGCACCAATACATTTTAAAAAGCGTTCTGTCATCCCAAATCGCATGCGGATTTTTTTCACTTAACGGGACCCAATCCTTTGGGGCAATCTTTTCATCTTGAAACCCAACACGAATTTTTTTAACAATTACATCGGGATAACAAGCCGCAACCCACGCGGGCCCTGAATCAACTCCAATTAACATTTTGTGTTGGGAAATAACGCATGCAAGCGACCAATAACTATCGGGTTCAATGCGTGGCATGTCCATGAAATGGGGGTCTGACGGCACCGCAAGATGAGTCAGTTGTCCTTTATATTTTTTTATTACGTGGTCAATAACTTCTTTAGGCAATGCCCCGTGGCTTTTCCCGAACGGGTGGAAAAGTATTTTATCTCGCTTAAAACTATTTTCAAACTTGTAAAGTTTGGGGCGTATAAGGTGGGGGCTTCTATGACCCGTAACAGCCAAATGAATTTCGGCATTAGTCATATAAACAGAACCTCTCACATGTGGGAGCGGATCATGGTCCATTTTTTCAGGACAAAAATAATTCCACATGTGATAAACTTTTGACAAATCTTCAACATTTCTTAATACGTAGGGATTATAATCAAAGGCCCAACAATTCCCACAGTCTACAAGTTTTCTTCCCGTTGCGCGATAGTAATTCTCAGGTAGTGAAGTGAATTGAACAACATCTCCAATGCCTTCCCCTTTAATAATGAAACCTTCTGGAAGAGTAGTTTTTCCACTAATCATGGTTTTTCAAACACCATGTAGTGTCCCGGATTTTTTGATGGACAATTCGGTTCTTGGTCGCGTTGAGACTTGTAAACTAGTCTAAAGGGCTTAAATAATTCAGTGTAAGTATTAATACTTCGCCCCGTAGTTGTAGAATCCCGCCATGTGGGGTCAGTCTCTTCACAAATTAATATTGTCGAACAAGCAACACGTTTTAATTCTTCAATGACTTCGTTAACTGCTATGTCACGAACGTGTTGAAGTACGGTGAATGAAAATACTAAATCAAATCTAGCATCAAGTGCGGGAAGTTGAGCGAGAGTTTCGACCTGCTTAAATTCTAGTTCTGGCATGTTAGTTTTAGCAATCTGCACAAAATCTTCGTCACGCTCAAAACCCGTGGTTGAGGTTCTTGTAAACTCAGCAATCAAAGGGGTATTACGCCCGTACCCGCAGCCAATATCAGCCGAGTGTCGAAACAAACGATTTCCTAATATACTCCTAAGAATGCCGCGAATTTGTTTATGCTCAATGTAAGTGCGGTGAAGTGTTTGAGTAATTGCGGGACCATTAAAACCCGCAACAACGTTTTCAATTCCATATTTTGGTTTAGAAGTTATAATCACTCACTCCCCCTTTTCCTTTAGTGTTTCGTATACCTGTTCCAGCATGATTGATTGCCTTACAAAATCCACAAATCCATTTCATTTCGTATCCTTGGTAGTCGTCTCAGGACTATTCATATCCAAACTCCAATCAAAATAACCAAAGTCACTAAGTCTAATTGAGTTAATGCGAAGTAGGTCATAGGCTATCCTTACATTTAATAATTTAAAAACCTATCACCGGACGTTGAACATGATTTTAGATGATCTCGCATTGGCTCTAATAAAACATAACCATTAGGTAATACAATCGAAATTAAATCATCATCTATTTCCTGAACTTTTACTAATTTCTTCACACGCTTCTCCTTTATTTTTTTATTTTAGATTTTAATTTATTAAGTTTATTTTTAAGTTTTTTCATAACTCACCACGATTGCTTATTAAATAAATTAAGCAGTCAATTTGTCTTTCGCGTTCAGCAGCAGCAGTAGCAGTAGCAGTAGCAGAAGCAGCATCAGCAGCAGCATCAGAAGCAGCAGCATCAGCATCAGAAGCAGCATCAGAAGCAGCAGTAGCATCAGCATAAGCAGCAGCATAAGCAACATAAGCAGTAGCAGTAGCAGCATAAGCAGCAGCAGTAGCAGCATCAGCAGCATCAGCAGCAGCAGTAGCAGTAGCAGTATAAGCAGTAGCAGCAGTAGCAACAGTATAAGCAGCAGTAGCATCAGCAGCAGCAGCAGCAGCATAAGCAGCAGCAAATGCACAATCTATAGCGAATACTTGAAGAGTAAATAAATCATTATCATCTCGTAAGAGTCTAAGTGTTACCCAGATTTTATCCTGTGGTGTGATTTTATCAAGCGATAAAAACTCTATGGCATCACCATCAAAGTCTTTGTAATGTTTTAACCAGTTATCAAATCTATCCTTGCATGGGTTCCATTTAGATATTATTTCAGTATTAACTATTAATTTTTTCATAACTCACACACGAAGGTTAGGTTTTTAAAGAATGGTCGCTTAACGATCAATCTCAAGCTGCACCAGTCATGAGAAATAGGGTCAAATACATAATAAAGCTTGGTTGCATATTGA
>CAIWKX010000287.1 GCA_903913315.1 uncultured Bacteroidota bacterium
TTAAAGGACTACCTTGTCGTAGTTTTTCTATTGCAGATTTAGAAAAACTCTCAAAATCAAACTTTTCTTTCATAATATGTCAAATTTAAAAATTTTATTAATTCAATTTTTATACTTGACACAGTTTATTGAGCATACTCAGATAAAGTGATTGATAATTTATAAAAAAATTATTATTCAGTAACTCTATTCAATTTTCACCCTCGGAGGGTGAATTTTCACCCTAAAAGCATGAATTTTCACCCTCAGAGGGTGAATTTTCACGCTATTAGCCTCAATTTTCAGGTTCAAAGCATGAAAATTGAAGTTCCAATCTTGAATTTGAATTTTTGCTAAACACTACAAAACGGAAGGAATACTGTCTGCTGAATTTAAGGAGCCGGATTGGGATGCAACTCTTGAATTTTATTGATTTCTGATAAAAGTTCGAGAGATAGAACCACTTCAAAAGCATCGATGTTTTCTTTTAATTGTTCCATAGAAGTCGCTCCAATAATGGTCGCCATAACAAAAGATTGTTGGTGTACAAACGCTTCTGCCATTTGCACTAACGTCAAGCCATTAGCTTCGGCTAATTCTTTGTATAATCGGGTGGCTTTGGTAGCATTTTCACCTGTATATCGAGTGAATTGTGGGAATTGTGCCATTCGATAATCAGGTTGTATCCCTTTTAGATATTTTCCCGTAAGCACTCCAAAAGCTAATGGCGAATAGGCTAACAACCCAACGTTTTCGCGCATACAAATTTCAGACAATCCTACTTCAAACAATCGATTCAATAAGGAATACGGATTTTGAATGGTTACAATTTTTGGTAAATTATGTTTATCACTTTCGTGTAAAAAACGCATGACACCAAAAGGATTTTCATTAGAAACTCCGATATGTTTGATCTTTCCTTCCTTGATTAATCCATCATAAACAGATAATACTTCGAAGATATTATCTTGCCAGTTAGTGTCAATTTGTGTCAGTCCGCGTTGTCCAAACATATTCATGATGCGCTCGGGCCAGTGCATTTGATACAAATCAATATAATCGGTTTGAAGGTTACTTAAACTCAATTCCACCGCTTCATGGATGCTTTTTTTAGAAAAATCCAAAGGTTTTCTGATGTATTCCATCCCACGATTAGGTCCAGCAATTTTGGTAGCAACCACCAATTTTTCTCTTTCGGAGGCTCCAATTTTATGCAACCAACTCCCAATATGTCTTTCTGTATTTCCAACAATATGTTCGTTGCCACCAATAGGATACATCTCGGCAGTATCAATAAAATTAATCCCTCGCTCGAGGGCATAATCCAATTGTGAATGCGCTTCGGCTTCAGAGTTTTGATTGCCAAAAGTCATAGTACCTAAGCAAATTTTACTTATTTTTAGATTGGTATTGGGAAGTGTTGTGAATTTCATTTTAAAAAAATTTGAATGACAAAAGTACATTTTCAAAATGAATTGAATGGATAACAATTGTTAAACAAAATAAAAAAGTTAAAACGCAACAACAATAAAATATTTACCTTTACCTTCAAAATAAATTCAATCCAATGAGAGCACTATTACTTGAAGACGACATTATTCTTTCTAAAGAAATTATTAGTTTTCTGAAGTCAATGAAAATTGATTGCGATGCTGTTTTTGATGGCGAACTATTTTTTAGACAACAAAAATTAGATACTTATGACATTTACCTTTTGGATATAAACGTTCCCAAATTAAATGGATTGGATGTTTGTAAAAAAATTAGAACAACCGACACTGCCACTCCTGTTTTAATGTTGACAGCCTATCGCGATATTCAGGATAAAATGGATGCTTTCAATATTGGAGCTGATGATTATTTGGTAAAACCATTTCATTTTGATGAGCTGTATATTAGAATCATGGCATTATTGAGAAGAAGTGCGGTTCCACAAGAAAAAAAAGACTTAATTATTATTAAGGACTTAGAAATTAATACAAACGACTCAAAAGTGAAGCGCAATGGTCATGTGATCGAATTGACTCCAAAAGAATACCAATTGTTGTTGATCCTTGCTAAAGCCAACGGTCGTGTTTTATCAAAACAAGCCATATCCGAACAAATTTGGGATGTTCATTTTGATAGTAATCTTAATACTATTGAAGTATATATCAACTTTATCAGAAAAAAAATAGATAAAGACCATGCTGAAAAACTGATTCTTACCCGTCCTGGTTATGGATACTATATCAATTCAGAGGAAAAATGACGTTAAAAAGGAAAATTGCTATCAATGTTTCTATTGCTTATTCTATTTTGTTTGGATTAGCATCAACCTTTATTTATGTTAGTTTTTCAAAATTTAGAAAAGAAGAATTTAAAAATAGGTTGGAAGAAAAAGCACTTTCCACAGCCAAATTGTTAATTGAAGTAAAA
>CAIWKX010000288.1 GCA_903913315.1 uncultured Bacteroidota bacterium
CAGGAATATGGTGACGAACTGTATTCTTGGGCGTTGTATAAAACGTCCAATAAAGAGATTGCGGAGGATTTGGTGCAGGATACTTTTGTGTCGGCGTGTACTAATTTTGATAAATTTCAAAATAATAGCACTCCTAAAACCTGGCTGTTTTCGATATTGAAAAATAAAATTATCGACCACTACAGAAGTAAATCGAGACAGTTTACAACCTCCTATGAAGACTATGCCAAACCAATGCAAATGTCGGATGATTTGTTTGATTCGAATGAAGAATGGAAGGAAATAGCAGAGGTTAACGCACAAAATTGGTTAGACAATCCAGAGTTCATCACGATACTATCGCAATGTAAAAATAAATTACCCGAGAATTGGCAGTTTATCCTTCAAGCGCGATTTATTCTGGACCAGGATAGCAAAAATATATGTCAGGAATTAGAAATTACAATGTCTAATTATTGGCAAATTGTGCATAGAGCCAAGTTACTATTAAAAAAATGTATCGAACTTAATTGGATTTGACGATGAAAGGGATAATGATAAACCTGCTGTTTTCGTGCAAAAAAGCAACGGAATTAATAGAGAAAAAAACGGTATTCGGACTGTCATGGGAGGACTCCCTCCGCTTGAAAATGCACTTAACTATCTGCTCTGCTTGTACCGATTATAAAAATAAAAGCAAAATTATCGAAAAAATTTTAGCGCAAATAAATGCGCGAAGCATTGAATATACTACACTTTCAGAAGAAATAAAACTTAAAATTATTGCCCAAGTAGAAAAAAATTAATTTTTTTTGTCAGGTTTCTAATGGACCATCGTCTATTTCATAAATACTAACAATTTAAATTTAAAAAAAATGAAAAGACAATCAATTTTGGTAGGCGTACTTTCTTTAAGTGCTCTTGCAATGGGAACCACTACGACGTTTGCAGCAGTTAAAACAACTACAGCAACCACTATCGAAGCAACTTGCGGCGATAAAAAAGGGGAAGCAAAAACAGACGCTAAAACTAAAGACGCTACTTGTGGCGACAAAAAAGCAACGGCAAAAACCAAAGAAGGAAAATGCGGTGAAGGAAAATGTGGCGACAAAAAAAAGAAAAAAGAGTCAAAAGCTAAAACCGACAAAAAAGCGGCTACAGAAGTAAGCAAATAATTCTTTTTTATGAAAAATCGGTATCTATCGGTACCGATTTTTTTTTCTAACGTAAAACTCAAATCCATTATGGTAGGAATTGGTTATCGCAAGGAATTTTCCTCCGCTTTTTTGTCAAACGACCTATTGGCCCCCGACTTTGTAGAAGTAGCTCCCGAAAACTGGATTGGAATTGGTGGGTACTGGAAACAAGAACTAAAAAAGGTGCTGGACAAGTATCCTCTTTATTGTCACGGATTGTCGTTGTCTGTTGGAAGTCCAGAAGGCATTGACCTAGCTTTTGTAAAGCAAGTAAAACAATTTCTTGAGGATACGCAAGCCGTGCTGTATTCCGAACATTTGACCTTTTCAAAAGTAGATAATGCGCATTTGTATGACCTCTTACCTATTCCCTTTACAGCAGATGCCATCACTAGAGTGGTTGAAAATATCCAACAAGTACAAGACAGTTTAGGAAAAAGACTCATCCTTGAAAATGGAAGTTATTATACGGTGCTACAAGCGGAAATGACCGAAGCCGAATTCATCAATGAAATTGTAAAAAGAGCGGATTGCGAATTGCTCTTGGATGTCAATAATGTATATGTCAATGCATTCAATCATGGGTATGATGCCAAAGATTTTATTTCAAAAATGCCCTTAGATAAAGTACAATACATCCACATGGCAGGACATTATCAAGTGAACGACAACTTAATAATCGATACACACGGTGCCAATATCATTGATCCTGTTTATGATTTATTTGATTTTACCATGCAACAGTTACAACGCGATGTTCCTGTTTTACTAGAACGCGATTTTAATATTCCCGAACTATCAGAACTACAAACCGAAATCGATACGCTGCGACAATTGAAACACAATGCTTTAAAAACACATGGGTATGCCTAGCACTCAAAATAAGACGTTTGCGTTGCAAACCGATTTAGGTTGGTATTGCAGAACAGGAATAAACCAACCGATAACCAGTATTGAAGCACATACTTTTCAATACCGACGATTGGTCTATAACGCTATTAAAGATACCTTAAAAACTGCCTATCCCATAACCCGAAAGCTTATTGGGAAAAAAAGATGGAAAAAAGCAGTAGCTCATTTCTTTGAAAACCATAAATGTGAAACACCACAAATATGGAGATTACCCCTTGAATTTTGCGACTATTATACAGAAAATCAATTGCCTTTTAAAAAAGATTTTCCTTGTATACAAGAACTGTTGCGCTACGAATGGCTAGAAATTGAAGTCTTTATGATGGAAGATTTGCCTGTAGAAAAATTCAAATCAATTACTACGTCTCAAAATGAAGTGGTAGTACCCAATCCAGAAATCAAAATACTGCCGTTGCAGTATCCTATTCATACAAAAAAAATAAAACAAATCACCGAAGCCGATAAAGGGCA
>CAIWKX010000289.1 GCA_903913315.1 uncultured Bacteroidota bacterium
AGCCGGAAGATTAACACAATTATAGGTAAATGATGTCATATCAACCAGGGATTCCAACAGGCTTTATAGGATTAAATGAAGATTATTTGAACATACAAAATAATTTTACTGAACTTAACACACAATTTTCTGTAGATCATGTGCCGTTAAGCAGCACATCGGGAAGCCCACCAAATGGTTATCATGAGGCTATACATTTGGTTCCGGTTTCAACAACCACATCAAATGCACCAAATAACCAACCAATCAACGGATACACCGCTACATCTGGTTATGGACAATTTTTTTCTGCTCAAATAAACGATGGAATAACTACCGATCAAGCATTTTATTGTCTAACTGGCGGTAACATATTATCTCAATTAACAAGAAATTTTGCACCAACACTTGGATCAAATGGTGCCACAACATTGTTAGGGGGATTAATTTTAAATTGGGGCTATTCTAGCTCAACACCACCGACAACAATAGTGTCATTAACTCAAAAATTTCCAAATAATTTTTATTTGGCACTAGCTACATTCCAAACAACAGATACAGCAACAAGATCAATTTCTTGCAGTAGCGCACCACGTACAGCTCCGGCAGGAGGCATTACTCAATTACAATTTTCATCGACTTCAAGTCAAAGTTTTTATTGGATAGCTATAGGTAATTAAATGACGCTTTCATTAGACAGTCAACAGTTAGAAAGTTATGTTCCGGTGTACGATGCCGTTCCAGAAAAGTGGGAAGATGCAAGGCCGTTTATTGTAGAACAATTAAAAAAATTAGCTAATGGAGTCAATTCAAGAGAAATAGGATTTTTTTTAGATCAAGAATTGTTATCAGGAAAAGCTTTTATTCCGGGAGTAAATATTGCAAGTGAAGGAGGATCCTCACAGCAATTTAGAACAGTTTTAAGAAAAGTGATTACATTTCCTAGTTTATCAATAGGCACAAATTCTCAACTTCATGGAATAACGGTCGACGCTAATTTTAGTTTAATACAAATGTTTGGGGGAGCTACAGACGCAACGGCTTTGACTGGTGAACCATTACCAAATGGATCAGATACGATTACATATGATTCAACAAAAGTTTATGTAACTGTTGCGGCAGCTTATACAAGGGCGTGGGTAATCATGGAATATATGCAGGAGCTTTAATATGCCAAGTTTTTGGGATCGAATTAATCCGATAGGAAAACATAGCTATGTTAGTCCCATCGCAAATAAAAATTTTAGAAGCGGAGTTTCTAATTTTTTAACAGGCACACCAGAGATAAGGGAAAACGTCTCAACTTTAAGACCCGAACAAGAACCTTTATACCAACAAGCTGTAAATGCCGGTTTGGGAAAAGGAGCGGGAGGAGCTTTTGGAACCTCAGCCGATTATTATCGCAATCTATTAAGCGACGATAGCGCTGACTTTAATGCTTTTGCAGCTCCTCAATTGAGGCAATACAACGAAGATATATTGCCCGGTATCTCAGAGCAATTTGCTGGTATGGGATCTGGTGGCTTATCTAGCTCAGGGTTTAGAAACGCTCAAGTTCAGGGAGCAACTGACTTAGCCGAAAGATTAGGCGCCATTAGGGCTAATTTACGACAGGCAGGCGCTCAGGGCTTACAAAACATTGGACAAGTCGGATTACAGAACTATAGTCAAAACATGATAACACAGCCAGGAACGGAAGGTTTATTATCGCAATTGGCCCCGGCTATTGGAACGGCTATTGGTTCGTTTGCAGGTCCTCCGGGTGCGGCAGCAGGAAATATGGCGGGAAATTGGCTAAAAAACTCATTTGGCGGAAATAAGGTTGGAGCTAACTCAAGCCCTTATGGAAATTTAGCATCACAATCAACTCAATTTGCATCAGCTTTTTAATAATTATAGGGGGTAAATTTGGCTCAAAAAATAAAACAAGGAAATATTTTTGGTAGAATAGGGACGGGAATAGGAAGGGGATTGTCTGAACAAATCCCTAAAGAAATTGAAAATTACAGATTAAAATCTGGTTTGAATGAACTTGCAAACGAAGCCGATCAGGGTAATTTATCTCCCGCTCAATATCTAGCTAAAGCATCCGGAACTTATGGTATAACTCCTCAAATGGTTCAATCCTTTGGAGAATTAGCAAAAATTCAAAATCAAGGGAATGCTTACAAAAAAAGTGGAATGAATCCTTATGGCGTTCCAGAGGATGAACCAAATACGCAAAACATCAAAAATATTAATTTTGCAAATATAGCCCCACAAGTTAGTCAAAATCCAAATATGCCGGCTGAATTTGGTAAATTACCCCCTGTTGGAGCTGTAAATAATTTACAGCAGACGCCAAATATTTCACCGAACGAAAACGTTCCACAAGTAGTTCAAGGAAATCAATTTAATGAAAAAAACTTAACAAGATCACCTTGGACGTCACAAAAAAGACATCAAACCACTTCAAATTATATTAAACAAGGGTTTTTGCCAGAACAAGCAAGACAACTAACACAAGATGATGAGGCAAGCGATTTAGCGGAACCCGAGGCATATAAAAAACGTTTAGAAGATATCGAATTTGCTAAAGAAAAGGTAAGAGACACTTTAAAACGACATTTAGAAACTAAATTACAAAAAACCGGCGAAGACGTTTACAAAGACGTTGAAGGCAACATGATTTTAAATGCCGAAAGAGGAATGACAAGAGATTTAATAAAAAATCCATATGAGGATATCGATAACGTTGCCAATGATTGGTCGGAAAGGCTGTTTAGAACGGCGATTGCTAAAGATAAATTAAGAAAATTGGGTAATACAACAGGTTTAGAAAGTTTTTTTAAAGGGGAACAAAATTTAAAAAAACTCAAAGAGTACCAAGACATATTTAAAAAATCGGGAAATTTAGAAGAATTTCAAAATATGTTAATTGGGCCAGATTTTAGGATGTCTCCTCAAGCAGCAGCAAGCGTTGCATATCCCCCAAATGAAAAGATAAAAAAATTTGTCGGTTCTTATAAAACTAAAACACCCACTCTTTCGTCATCGGTAAAAGTGCAAGAAGCTAAAAAAGCGGCGTTGGAACTAGAGGATTTGATAGGCCCCGATGATAGTGTCTTGTCTATTATGAAAAATTTAAGTGATCGAGATCCATTTTTTGATCAACAAGCATTTTTAGATCAGATTGCAGAAGACAAGGATCAAATCGGTTTAAATGATCGGCAACGTCTGGAACTAGGAGAAGGACCAAGAAACATTCTACCTAACTGGGCTGATCTTCTTTACCTACCAATCATAGGGAGATAATTATGGTTTTAAGATCTGATGAGCTAGCCAATCAAACAGAAATTGAAAAAGATGAAAAATTTAGAAGTAATGTAAAAAAAGGAATTGCAACAGCCGCAAGTTTAGGAAGCGCCGCAATTTCTGGAGCTCTCGTGTCAAAAGTGATGCCTTTTTTAAATGAATATATTCCAACAGCATTAGCAGTAAAAGGAATTAGTAAAGTCAGCCCAAAACTTGGATCTTTTTTGCAAAAAGGGCAGCAAATGGGGCTTGATGTAGAAGAAGGATTGGATTTTTTAAAAGAAAAACTGGGAAATGAAAGTGCAAAAGATGAACGAAATATTATTCAGAAATATGATGACAAGCTTCATGAATCTTTAGAAAGAAACATAAAAATAAATCGTTTAACGCCCGCTCAAGCCATTGGTTTAATTGATATTTTTCCTCAACATAAAAAAAGCATAGAAAAAATAGAAAAAGATCATAAGGTGCCATTTTTAAACATTGTTGAAAAAATTTACGGCAATGATTCTACAAAACAACAACCCTCGCAAGAACAAATACAGCAACCTCCACAACAAACCGGACAAGGACAAGCGGCGTTAATGTCTATTTTGCAAAAGTTACAGCAATCTAGGGGAGTTAAGTGAATCCTGTACAAGAATTAGAAATGTTAGAG
>CAIWKX010000290.1 GCA_903913315.1 uncultured Bacteroidota bacterium
CATCAAAACCTCTAAAGTCTACTAATCCTGCCGTACACACTATTCCATCAACTTTGCCTATCTTTGAAAGCAGCCCTTTGATAGACTCAATTTGGGAAATATCGATTGGATATGACTCACTGGTTTTTGATGCCTCAATGACCTCGTAGTGTGGCTTTAATAATTCAGTAACTGACTTGCCCAGTAATCCACTTGATCCAATAATTAGTATTTTTTTCATTTTTGCTCCAATGTCTTGATATTCCTGGATTGTTCCCTTTTTTACTTTAAACGACAAGTATCAATATGGTAATATCTCTTTCAACTAAAAGTTGAATATGAATCTGAATACCCTTCATGCTTTTCTCAAGACTGCAGAGCTTGGTAATTTTTCTATAGCCTCTAGATACCTGGGACTTACTCCCGCTGCAATCAGTAAATCCGTTGGAGAGCTAGAGCAAACTCTTGGTCTTCGTTTATTTCACAGGAACACAAGAACACTGTCATTAACCGAAGACGGCAAAAGGCTCAGAAACGATATTTGTGTCGCCCTTGATAAAATCGAATTAGCGCTCAATAGAAATAGCAATGCTAATTTGGTACCGACAGGCCGTCTAAAAATTAATATACCTGAGAGCTTTGGCAAACGCTATATCCTACCCTTAGTACCAAAATTTCTAAGCCAATATCCATCAGTAGAACTCGACATTCATTTACAGGATAAAAAAATAAATCCAATTAGTGAGGGATTCGATATTAGTATTGGAAATTTAGATAACTCTGACAGTGGCCTTATTACCAGGGAACTATGCAAACTCCAATTAGTCACAATAGCCTCCCCTCTATATCTCGAGAAACATAGTACGCCCAAAAAACCAAGCGAACTGATTGCGCACAATTTAATTGCATACCGACAACTATCTTCAGGCAGAGTGGTTCCTTGGGGATACAAAGTGGGAGGAGAGTATGTCAGTATCACTCCTAGCGGTAATTTAACCCTATCTAATATTGAATCAGTTGTGTCTTCGGTGATAAATAATCTGGGGATTGGTTGCGTAGGACTGTGGCATGTTCGTGACTTAATTAATTCTGGCGCTCTTGTTGAGTTGTTTGTAAAGCACAGGCCTGCACCACTCCCCGTAAAAATATACTACCCTAGCAGAGAGCAGCAACCAAAAAAGGTTAGAGTTTTCATTGATTTTCTACTACAAATGGCAAAAAACAATCATTTTGACGACTAGTAGATTATTAAGCATTGGATATTTTTTACTAAATCTATATTCTCATTTCAAAACTCTCTATCCATAACTAGGATTAACATGTTAATTGTGACTTCTTTTACTGCCTCGATTCTTACTATTATTTTCGTTAAACTATCCTTTGCAGTTATCGGATTGAGACGAAAAAACAAAGTTGCTTTGGGAAGTGGAGGACAAGAAGAACTGGAAAGAGCAATTAGAGCTCACGGCAATTTTGCAGAGTATGTTCCTTTTGGCCTTTTTCTGATTGCATGCTTGGAATTAAATGGCGCTCCTTGGTGGTTAGTAACTATTCCAGCCTTCACTTTAATTATTGGACGGTTGATTCACGCCAAGGGTATTAACGTCCCTGCCCCTGATTTTAGCAAGCGTGTTCTTGGAATGAAATTTACTTTTTATACTTTAATTTCTCTTGCACTTCTTAATATTGGATGGTCTGCATTCAAGCTGTTTTTCTAGGAAAAATTTAGGAAAGAGTTCTATTGACCTTATAAAATTGACTGTAATGCTGTTTTTTTTGATCATATTTTGCTGAGTTGTTCTAATAAAAATAATAAGGCTCGCCTTAATTTTCTAAATTTTTTAAGCTGTTATATTTTCTAATGAAAATATTTAATATCCCGCCTACTCGCTCAATCTTTAAGTTACTTTTTGAAAATTCGCCACTTCAGACTATTGCTTATTTCGCTTCATTGAAATTAAATTATGCCGATTTTTCATTTTGAAAACCATACACCCTCACCGCAATTGAAGAGTTGATAGATTCAATTCATGGAATACAGCATCAATAATCAATTCCGCGTTAACCATACCCCCCTCAACTGGAAACTATTTTGAGTAAGTATCAAATTCAAATTACTCAGCTCATTTATAAACTTCAGTACTTATGCAAATAATTAATATCCCGTCTTTATTCTTGCTTTATAGCGCGATAAGTTTTTTTACCTCAATCTTACTGCAATCACTTTTTCATGGACGCAAGGACGCTTCTGCAAACCTTTGGATTTGGAGCTGTCTTCTTTCTGCAATTGCAACATTCGGAACCGTCTTTAGAGAGTACGTTCCTCCATTAATTGGATATACGCTAATGGTGGCACTTGAAACAGTCGCCATGCTTTTGCAATCAACATCTTTAACTAATTTATACAAAAATAATAAATCTATATTTCCACCCAGTGGGATATATCTTCTTATTATTTTCCTTTTTGTGCAATATGTACTTATATATGTTGGAGAGGGAAAAGTTACACCTTTGATGAGCGCTTTCACAGCTGTTAGTTGGATGCTGGTCAGTTTTTACAATACGCGGTCGTCACTTAAAGTAGTGAAAATTTTTGAGAACAATTATTTTATTAAATTTTTAATGTATTTGTTCTTTGTGATTGGGCTGCTTTATGCAATACGAACATTTAACATAGTTATTGGATACGCATATTTAGCTTTTGACCAAAAACTGTACAACATAATTGTCTATTTTTGTATTTTTATCTTTGGCACTACTCGAAATGTACTTTATTTACCTTTACGCATGCATCTTGCTTACTCTGAGCATAGTCGCCTCAACAACCTCAATATACGCCTTACAAATTCTTTAGATGAGCGTAGCAAGATGATTTCTACATTAAATAAGCTAAACAAAAATGCCTCTATTAATTCTCTTGCAAGTTCTGTAGCTCACGAAATAAATCAACCACTTGGCGCAATGAAATTAGATACAGAATTAGCGTTAAAAATAACAAATGAATATCCCGAAAGTACTACTGATTTAAAAGAAACACTTGCATCCCTAAATATCAATATTGATAGAGCATCAAAATATATTAGCAATCTCGCCAAATTAAGTCAAAACAGCTCTGAACAGAACCAAACGACCTCCATCAATCAAGTGTTGAATTCGGTTATAAATATCTCTGAAGCACGGTGTAAAAAAAGTGGCATTCAAATTAAAAACAATAATCACCACAATATATTTATCAATGCTATTCAAAGTCAAGTTGAACAAGTGTTTTTGAATTTGCTCAATAACTCAATTGAAGAGCTTGAAATTTCAAAATCACTCAATCCAATGATTTTGGTAACTACATCTGTCATCAACAATACTATTCAAATTTCTATTGAAGACAATGGCCGTGGAGTCAACTTGGGGGGATCAGAATCACTTTTTGCGATAACACATTCTACAAAAGTAACGGGTAGTGGAATTGGTCTATGGCTCTCAAAGAACATTCTCAGTCAATTTGATGCACAAATTTGGTATGAATCAGTTAATACGGGGGGCTCTAAATTTATTGTTCAATTCCCGTACTGTAAATAATTTATTACTCCCAGGTCGTATTAGCGTAGAGGTACTTCGATCAAGGCTGATTTCTAAGTTTAAATCAAAGCTTTGGATAAATAGCTAGCATTCGCTCATGGCTTTTTTATACGACAGCGGGATAATTCATAAGCAACACATTTACTCTCCAAAGTTCACTTTATGACTCGATCATGTACCCCACCTTTTTTCAAGA
>CAIWKX010000291.1 GCA_903913315.1 uncultured Bacteroidota bacterium
TAGAGATAGCTGTTGCGCTTGGCGCAGTAAGAAATTGTGTACTAGTGTTGGAACCTGTACTTGGATAAGGATACAATGCTTCAGTAGATTCTCCTTTAAAAGTTTTACCTCCTAAAGTTAAGGCAGTACCACCACTTGTGTTTTTGCTTAACCCTTGAAAAGCTTGACAAATGTTAACCATGTTAGCTCCTTGGTCAGTAGAAATACTTTGTTTGTTGATTACACAACGTTCTGTATAATATAAGAACAATGGACTCAATGCTACTGCAGGAGTAAATTTAGTAGAAATCGCAGTAGTAGCACCGTTACTAGTAGTAATTCCTGTTGTTGGAGCTACCGCATTAGCTGCATAATATTTTAAAATTTCGTTAGTTTCTGTACCACAAAAACCAGTACAACTTCCAATTTGACCTTGGTCTCTAATACCAGGATTAGATAGTAAACATGAAGTTGGCAACACTTCGCTAGTTGCACCAACACGAGCTGCAACATTCGTATGATAACTAGGAACAAAAGCCCAGTCAGATGGCTCCATTGGGTTTAACCCATAACGGTGAGTGGATACATTGGCAGAAGTAGCTGAACTATCTGCATTGGAATTAGAACAACTGAACAAGGTCACTGAGGCAAGTACCACTAGTGAAGAAGCAAAAATTGTACGAATACTTTTTTTCATAAATAAAAATTTAGATTAATTTAGTATTCAAATATAGTTAGAACAATTTATTTAAAAGGTCTAACGATAGCCATTTTAGATTAATTTTTACTTAAGAATTTACAACAATTATTTTGTAAAGGGCTTAAATCGTTATGTTTAGGTATTTCGTCGAGAAGTATGTCGCCTCAATCGAACACAATCGCAAATGACCTTTTGCACTTATTTTCCTTCTTTTTTTTTCAAAAGCAACTCCTCAATTTCTTCTATCACTTCTTCATCAATATATTCCTTAACTAGCTCGGTAATTTCACTCTCCGTCTTTTTTTGCGTATTCAACACCGAGTTGTTAGCCTCTTGATTGGAAGACACCAACTCGTTCAATTTTAAGTTAATCAATGCCGAATACCGATTGAATGATTTCTGGATAATGAACAAACTCAAAAAAGTAATGCCAAAGATGATATCGCCAATGTTTTGATGCTCATTACCCGACGAGAATAAGTTATTCACCCACCAATAAATCACCAAACACAAGGCAATCAAAAAAGTAATGGTACTTCCTAAAATCTTGGTGGCAGCCGCAGTTACTTCTTCAAATTCCTTCTCAATCTTTAGCTTTTTAATTTTCATAATCAATTGTATTTAAGTTAGCAAATTAGTCTTTTAAAACCTGCTGCCACACAAAGATGATTCCTAAAATCCAATTAATGTTACACCTCTTTGTATATTAACATATCTTTAGTAACCGTGTATTTTGTCGAAAGTTAAAGTATGGAATGCCTTATATTTTGATAATGAATAAGATACTATAGTTTTTCACTCAAGTATAGTTTGTTTTTTAAAGAAAGGACTAAGCAAAGACTCGTAGATTTCAATAAAAAGAAGCACTATTTTTTAGGTTCTTTTCCAAAATACTTAACGCGTTCACCTTGAATATACATCTTCATCGTCTTGAAATGGATAGAATACTCCACCGATTTCCATTCGTTATCGGCATCGATACCGTCGGTAAACTTATACCATAACGTATAGGCAATGCTATCATGCCCTTTTATAAATGCTATCTCTCCCAGTTTACTACAATCCAATCCCCAAACCATTGGTCTTGGAAGCGCATCATGCAATTGATAGATACCCGTTCCATCGGGGTTGATGACTACTATGGGTTCACCACCTTCAAACAAGTATTTTCCCGCAATCGGATAGCTAATAAAAGTGTTATTGATATAACGAATACCCGCAGGCGTCTTGATTTCAGGAATGGAACTTTGTTGCGCAAAGCCGTTCCATGTTAACAGACATAAAATAAAGGGAAGTACAAGTTTTAATTTCATAAGAGTTAATTTTTTTTGTTGGAGGCTAGAATTTTGTTACCCTGCAATTTATTGATTCAATAGTTCTTCTCTTTTGGCATAAGCTCTAATCATCAATATGGTTATTATCCCCAAAGGAATAGCTATAGTATTACTTACTAAATCAAATGTTGTGCTACTGATAAAATCATCTACTGTTTTGGCTTTATCAAATACATGTCTCAATGAAAAATTTCCTATCAAACTTGTAAAAACCCATAAAGTCCACCATACCCCAATAAGACTACTGTTTTGATTGAGTTCAATCCCTTTTTTTGAAGCTATCAAAGCTGTGGTTTCCTCCCATAATTCTTTCATAATATGATAAGGTCTAAAAATAGAAATAATCGGTACAAACCAAGCACCTGCTGCCCATCCTTCACTATGTTCACAATAGTCAGTATACTGATGTAAATTGTAA
>CAIWKX010000292.1 GCA_903913315.1 uncultured Bacteroidota bacterium
CCCATAAGTGTAGATTTTGAAAATGAAGCACGAAATAGTATTTGTATTACTTTGGTAGAAATTTTTATTGATAATAAGGATTTTGAAACTGCCTTAAAGTATTTGGAAGAATCAAAGAAATATAAAATACGATTTGATTGTGGAAATGGAGCAGTAGATTATTCGAAGAGAGTAGAAAGTTTTTATCAAATTTGCCAAGAAGGAATAAATAAGAAAAAATAATACAATGCGATTCCTCCTGCGTCGGAATGACAAAAAAAGGGAGAAAGAATATAGGAATGGGAAGTGGAATGGTGGAAGATGTTCCTTATATTTGAGAAGCCATTAGTAAAAGTTTGATGAATGTCATGCTTCTGAATAAATTAACGATTATTTTAAACATAACTTATATTACAAGCTAATGAATGTCGATGACTTTCCCGCGAGCATAAATAAATCAAATTCAAAACCTCCTTATTTATTGGGCCTTTTGGGTATTATTCCTATGGTTGGTTTTTTTGTTGGAATTGGATTGACTTTATACGGCATTATAAAATATAAAGACAGAAAGTTAGTTATTATTGGGGTTTCTTGTATGCTTTTCACAATCGTAGCATATGCTAGTTTATTTTATGTAGGATTTGTATCTGAAACAGGGAAACAGCAATGGAAAAAACTTTCGCAAATACAACTTAATGAATTGGTAAAAGATATTGAATATTACAAAATTCAAAATGGAAACTATCCTAACAGTCTAAAAGAATTAAATAGTAAAGATCAATTTGTTCAAATTTATGATCCAACTCAACCTATACTAAAAAAGGAAAAAGCGTATTTTAATTATAAACGAGTGGGTGATAAATATACTTTGTTTTCCTCTGGAACGGATGGAATTCCAAACACTAAAGATGATTTTTTTCCACAAAGTAAAAACACCAAAAATAGTGGTTGGGTTAAGAATTAATACTAAAACAACTAGCAGCAGAACGAATAGTTAGTAGTCAATTTTGTGTGCTAAAAGCAAAACAAACCATATCAACAGCTATAGAATATGAAAATGAACCCAGAGCAACTACAATTATATAAAAGTATTGATGCTATTTTATGGTTGGATTGGGATCCAATAGGTATCAACCAAATTGGTGTTAGTGACGAATACAATAGTTATATTCCTCAAGTTTATCAATTAAAAGTAAATGGGGCAAGCAAAATAGAAATCGCAAATTACCTTGATGAAATTATAACCAAAAGAATGGGGATGGAAAGCAATATGAAATTGAATGAACAAATTGCGGATATGATTTTAGCGTTAAAATAGATAAAACTTCAAACAAAATTGTTGTTGTTACGTTATGCCAGTAAATTTGTTTGGGAGCTTTAGTAGAATAACAAATTTTCAGTGCTTTGTCATTCCGACGCAGGAGGAATCGCAAACGCTAATCACACTATCAAAGAAAAAAAATAATAGTTGCACTCTTTGATTGAAGTAAAAGAAAAAATAATACAATGCGATTCCTCCTGCGTCGGAATGACAAAAAAAGGGAGAAAGAATAATGGAGTTATGGTTTCTTTAAAAAACAAATAAAAAAACAGCTACACCAATAAAAATGAAAAAACTTTTTATCATTATATTTTTTCTATCGTTTGGTCATTCTTTTTGCCAAGATAATGTTATGATGATAGAACGTTACTGCCTTGATAGTACTTGTACAAAAAAACAAAAGTTGCAACACACATTTAATCAAAGAGGAGATATTTTAGAATATACATTTTTTGGAGATAATCATAATTCTGACTAAACTCATATAGGAAATATCACAAAATTTAAATATTATGATTCCAATCTTATAGAAAAAACAAGTTACATAGGCACTAGTTATATTAATTATTTACTTAAATTTTCATATAAAAAAGGGCGTTTAGATGTTATTAGTTTTGGTAATGATGAAATATCAAAATATTTGTATAATACTAAAGGAAATAGAAAAGCTATTATTATGACAAAGGGCTCTGACACAATATGTATTAGAACATACACCTATAAGGGAAATAAATTATCTGAAATATATAATTATATTAATAAAATCGATAATGCAAAATTTACGTATTTTAAATCTAAAGACACTCTTATTGAAACCATATCACGGCACGATTCTATTTATATTGATAAACCATTACTAAGCATCAATAAAAAAATATTCAATAGAAAAAAGCTAATGTATTCTTCTAGCTTTTATGGATTAGATAATTCGAATGAAGAAAATTTTATTACATACGATACTCATGGCAATGTTATTAAAATTGAATCTTCAACAGTCGTAAATAATTTGGTTAAAAAAGAGAAATCCAACTTTTTGTATCACAATGGACTTTTAAGTAGAATAGAAAAATTTGAATATAAAAATAATAGTTGGCAACCAAAAAATTCTATTACCTATGAAATGAAGGAGCCTAAAATGAAAATAAAAGAAAAAATTAAAAAAAAGATTAATATTTACTTTCAAGGAATGGAGAGCAACATAACAGACTAGAGACTTCTAACACGATAATAGCATTTGGAATTAAATCAAAAATTAAAAATAAACCTCAGCTGTAATATTATCTTGAGGTTATTTCAGTAAATTTGTTTGGGAGGGGGTTGTGAGTTATTATCTAGAAGAAATTTATGATGAAATTGAATCTAAATAGTCACAACTAACTCATAATAGTTATACTTAATTTATATAATCATTTGAAAAAGAAATTAATCTTGTTATTTGTTTCATTATTTGTGATTATTATCACACGCCTCTTTTGTGGGGTATATGTTCATGATGAATTTTCTGAAAAGAACTTTTTTATAAAACATCGTCCAACATGGAAATGGAAATTTTATTCCCCAATTGGAATGTCTGACATGAAAATAAATGAATTGTCTAAAGAAAAACAAATCGAACAAAAATACTTTGATGAATTTATAGTTAAACAAGGATGGATAAAAAAATAAAAATCTATGCTTTTACTACTTTAACGACTGCTTTATCTTGCGGTTATTCTAGTAAATTTGTTTGGGAGGGGTTGTAATAAGGTTTTAAAATTTAATCATTAGAAATGAAAAAAGTAGAATGTTTCTTTAATTTAATTTTTTATAATTTTAATAAATTAGATTATAATTTTAGAATCGTAGTATTGGGTTATTTAAATCCTATCAATTGGATAATAGGTATACCAAAACTAAAATATGGTTTTACTTACTTCAAAAATAATTTTCTCAACGAGATTCCTTCCTTTCTAAATTTATACAAAAATAACAGATTGTCAAAATTATTTTTTTTGAGTTTATTATATATCCTTAATGCTACCATCATTAATTATTTAGCATCTCTACTTCTTAATTTATTTGGCAATAAAATAACTTTTGTATGGATTACATCAATTGTATCAATAATTTTAGCTTCATTTGAGAGCAATATTTTTCTGTTTAAAGAAAATAAATTTTATAATTATCATAAATCATTTGAAAATAACAAACACTATTCACAACCCTTTCTATTTTTAATAGCAACGATATTACTATTTGCTCTTTGGATTTATAGTTTTCGATTTAAAATTTAAGCTATATTTATACTATCACAGTTTATTAAAAACAAATTCTTAATAAGAATACTATGAAAAACCTCTTATACTTATTATTGGCCAGCACGTTATTATTATTATCCTGCCAACCAAAAACAAATACAAATAAATTTGTTGGAACATGGAATGATCTTCAAATTCCTTCAGGATATGCGCAATTAAAAATTAATAGTAAGGAAAATACTTTTTCATATAAAAGCGGAGGCAACGGAACAAAAACCTTTTCAAAAGGTCATTATGAAATTATAGGAGATTCAATTGCTCTAACTTCTTTAAACGCTTCTGATATTGATGGATGTTATATTATACTGCCCTTTGGACAATGCTATTTTAAAAATTTAAGACAAACAAAATTAAATTGTCAACCTTCTAAAACTGAATTTTACGATTTTTTTGATAATGACATCTTCTATCTTAAGAATAACTCTTTATTTCATAGAGATAATCCAAATGAAAAATGTCCAGATACCACTGTACATAAGTTTGTAAAAAGTAAATAGGTGATAGTTCAAAATAAAAACATAAGACCTAAAAATTAAAATATAACCTATCAACACAAATGAAAAAATTACTCTCTATTACCCTGCTTATAATTGCTACAAGTTGCTCAACCTATACCATAACTAAAGAAAGTTTATTGCAACAGCTCGATAATAGCCAAAGTATTTCCAAAACAAAAAACCTTGCTTCACTTGGAACTAATTATTATTCTAACCATTTGAGCCAAATTAAATGCGTAGATAAAAATGGAAACGAAAAAAATGTCTACCCCAATAAGAATACTTCTTTTTCTATCACTAATGCTATCACAGGAAAGTCAATAAGTTTATATTTTGATACTGTGTACATAGAAAATGACAGCTTGAAAGGATTGAAATCCAGAATTATTGGAGGTAAAAAAAGTATTGCGCTAAAAGATGTTTCATCAATTGCTGTTAAAACAGAAAATTAAATTTATATTTCCTTTTAATAATTGAAATAGAATATATCTGCTGTATTATAATTTGGTTAGTCTATTAAATTTGTTTTGGAGGGGGTCGTGGATAATTAAAATAAAAAACATGAAAAGAATACTATCACTAGTGCCATTATTTCTTTTATTTTCCAATACTATGTTTGCTCAAATTTATAAAAAATTACAGAATGAAACTGTTCCTGAATTTGCAGAAAGATTTAGATTAGATTCAACATACCATGAAAAAATAGACGTAACAACTAGCAATTGGAATAAAACTAAAGATCCTATTATTTCATTTTATACTACTTCGGACAAAACAAAAATAGAGGGATATGCATTTGTTCAATTTATAGAAAATCAGTATTCAAGAATATTTATAAATGAATATATCACAGCAGATGCTGAAGATTTTAATTTATCTGACCTTTTTTTTGCAAATGTAGATAATGATCCTGAAGATGAATTAGTAATTGTTATTTCACAGAAAAGCAATAATAAAGAAATGGCAGGATATATTTTTACAGTTTATTTTTATGATGCTCCTAACATTAATTCTACAAAATTATTACGAATAGATTTGGATGATAAATTTCCTCCAGAGTTTGATGGGATTGATAAAACAGGTGAAGTTGTTAAAACAAAATACAAAGACACAAAAAATATTTTTAGAATAATACGTAAGTTAAAATTAAATAAAGTACATAGTTAGTAAAAATGATGTGCTTATTTTTATTATATACCTCCTCATCTTCGTTAACCTGAAATCATTCTTTTATTTTTTTTGGGAGGGGGTTGTGAGTTATTATAGTTATACCATTATAATTGATGATTAAAATAAAAAAAAACTTCATAAAAAAAATACTAGCAAGTTGTATCGTTTTATTTTTTTCAATTGGCTGCACTAATTCTAATCAAGTAAAAGAAATTGAAATACTCACTTATTTCAATTCCGCCAAAGACTATCAAATGTATGCCTCCATTGAAAAAAGTGGTTTTACTCAAACTTTATTCAATAATAAAACATCACATCACATAGATAATTGTCAATCTCGGATAAGAAAAAGTTTTATGGATTCGCTTCTAAGTGTATGTAAGAATAAGAAAGAGAAAGATTTCAATTTTAAAAGCACAAAACGTACTTTGTATTGTGGTAATTGGCATAGCGTAAAAATTACATTTGAAAATGGGGAGAAAATAATGTTTAAATATCCTTTTGCCAATAAGGAAAATAAGCAGTTTCTTCCATTTAAATCTTTATTGAATCAAATCCAAAAAGATTCTTTGCAGGCAACACGTTTGAATATTGGTCAATTGGGTCAACTCTATCTGAAACAAAAAGAATTATCCAATGTTGCGTTTAAAAAAGATTCTATCTTTAATTTACAATTCATAAAGAAAAGGAAGTAAAAGAAAAAAAATAGAGTCAATTTGGCAACTAAGAAAGATAACTTCTCACGTCATCAGATGGTATCCAACCCTTTTCTTTTTGAAATGCCAATTTCTTTAAAATGAGTGGGCGTTAAACCTGTGATTTTTTTAAATTGTAAAGACAAATGCGCCACACTGCTATATTCCAAATCAAAAGCAATTTGTGATAAGGAAAGTTGATCGTAAATAAGCAGTTCTTTGGCTCTCTCAATGCGTTGTTCAATAAAATAGTTTTCGATAGTTCTGCCTTCAACAGAAGAAAAGAGGCTACTCAAGTAAGTGTACTCATGATGTATGGCATCTGAAATATAATGTGAAAGCTTTTTTTTGATTTCATCATCTGCTACTTCTTTTCGCGCTCTCTTTATCACCAATTGTTTGATCTTTTCCACCAATCCGCTGTTGTGGTTGTCAATCCATTCAAAACCGATTGCTTTCAAACTTTCTTTTAGCGATTGTGTTTGATGGGCAGTCAATTCTTGGTTGAGATGAATTTCTCCAATGGTCACCTTTTGAAAAGAAATGGCTTCTTTTTGCAAAATAGCTTCGACGGCTAAAATACACCGATGGCAAACCATATTCTTAACTAATACAATTGTGGTAGTCATAGTGTAAAATTAAAGAATTAAAAGGATAAAGAGGAAGTCTATAGCGTGGATTTTTGTTTTTAATTGTAGCTAATGTAAGGGTTGTCCCAAAAAGTAAGCCGCCCAAAGATGGAACGGCTTCTTTTAATGGCAACAGTAAATTATTTATTTACAGTCGGTACAAGTGCAATTGGAACCACATTTACAATCTTCGCATTTGCAATTGGGATTGGTACATTTACCACTTTCTTGTTCTGTAGTAGTTGTAGGTTTTTCTTCTGATGTTTTCATAGAATTTTATATTTAAGTTGTTTACTTTTAATAGTACAAAGATAATCTGCCCTTCCCTCCTCTTTATTATATAACTTTGTGATGCTGTTACAGAATTTTGGTGTTCTATTGTAGTATTTTTGTTTGATGCTACTACTATATTGTACTTGAAGAGAAGTAACTTGAGGGAATAAGAAACTAGTGAGAATCGTATTGCTAATCTTAACAATAAAAATGATGGTAGATTTATTTAGAGGGTCGTATTTTGAAGTAATGAATATGAAGAATTTGTTGGAGACTTATACCATAGACGTATTTGTTCTTAACGAAAACATGTCTATTATAGAACCGTGGGTGGTAACTGCGGGTGGGTTTAATCCCGTTACGCTAAGAGTAAACGAAGAAGACTTTGAAAAAGCCAAAGCCATTGTTGAGGAGTATTTGAATAAGGCTTAGACACTTTACTTTTTCTGGGTAATAAAAAAATGTTAAGAAGGGAGTGGAACTGCTGTAGGAATGACGAAGCAATAGATGATGCAAGTTTGTTGATTTAGGTTTTATAATAATCCGCTTACTATGTATGATTTGTAATTAGTCTAGTCTATTTCTTTTTTAACAATTCCACAAAACTTTTTTATCTTTAGACCTGCAAAAAACAAGAGTATGTCTAAATTTCCGCAGCTCGGAACGTCTATATTTTCCATCATGTCGCAAATGGCTAACGAACATAAAGCCATTAACCTTTCTCAAGGGTTTCCAAACTTTCCTGTCGATGTCCGATTGAAAGAATTGGTGGCAAAATGGGCCAAAGAAGAAGTTCATCAGTACCTTCCCATGGCTGGCTTCACCCCTTTGCTAGAAAAAATTGCAACGCTTACACAACAATCGTATGGTAGAAAAGTCAATCCTGCAACGGAAATCTTAATTACAGCAGGTGCCACAGAAGGAATCTTTGCGAGTATTCAAGCCTTGGTACATCCAAAGGACGAAGTGATAATTCTTGACCCTAGTTATGATTGTTATGAAACGCCGATACTCTTGTGTAATGCCATTCCGAAACGTATTCCCCTCAACGATGATTTCACTCCAAATTGGGAGCTGATTGGTACCACCATGACGACCAACACCCGAATGATAATCATCAATAACCCACACAATCCTACCGGAAAAATATGGACAGAAGAAGACTTCCTGCAATTGGAAAAGCTTTTAGAGTTATATCCTAAGATAATTGTACTTTCAGACGAAGTGTATGAATACATCACGTTTGAAAACCAACATATCTCGGTGCATCACCGTTCGAAACTAGCGCAAAGAAGTATTGCGGTATCTTCTTTTGGGAAATCATTTCACATCACGGGTTGGAAAATTGGCTACCTCGTGGCCCCAGAACCTTTGATGCAGGAAATTAAGAAAGTGCATCAGTTTTTGGTTTTTAGCGTCAACAGTATTGCTCAATATGCCCTAAACGATTATATTGAAATGGTACAAATTTCTATCTTGGGGGATTTCTATCAGCAAAAAAGAGATTTTTTCAGACAGTTATGCCAGCAAACTCGGTTTGAGCTTCTACCTTGTGAGGGTTCGTATTTTCAAATTGCATCCTACAAAAACATTTCTACTGAGAATGATGTCGATTTCACCAAACGATTAGTGACAGAATATGGTGTGGCAACTATTCCGTTATCGCCTTTCTATTCAGATGGAAAACAAACCCAGTGTATTCGTTTTTGTTTTGCGAAAGATAATAATACGTTGCAAAAGGCTATAGAAAGATTGGTGAAAATTTAAATTAAACTACTAAATAAAAACTACTTAGGAAAATTAATGTAGTAATAAACCTTTTCGAATACGATTAGCCTCTTTTAAAACGTTATGACTATAGTACTAATCTATAAACAAACCGATATGAAAAACATTTTTTTATTTTTCGCTATACTGACCTCCTGTTTTTTTGCCAATCAATCAGGCTATAGTCAGGAGTTATCCACCTCAAATGTCCCAAAGGCAGGGTGGGTTTCTATTGGAGGTAGAAGCACCATAAGCCTTTTTGATAGCGATGGCATCGGTCTCGGAACCGGCGGACAATTTCGGATTCAACCTTCTACTCGCGTCAATACTGATTGGTTTGCCGATTATATTTCGATTAACGTAGATAATAAAGTGAGAAGTATTTACTATCACATTGGTTGGTCGGTGCTGTACTACCCTTTTGAAAACAAGCATTATCCCAAACTAATCCAACCTTATCTTCTAGCAGGACATTGTTTTGATTACAATCAAAAGACTTCTATGAGCGACCCTACTATTACCAAAGATCGATGGGGTTCTGCCGTTCAAGCTGGCATTGGTACCCATTTTAATCTCACTGATAAATTTGATATTTCTTTGACTTGTCAATACATGATACATCTAACCAAAGAACTAGATGCCCAAATTGATGGAAACAATGTAGCTATTGAAGAAACTAAAAACACTACTTTGGAAGGACACCTTTTAACTACTGTAAGTTTAAACTATAAAATATTCAGATTATGGAAATGATACGAAAAAATAGTGTGCTGCTGCTAATTCTAGCGGTAGTATCGACAGCCTATTCCCAAAACAATGACGTTATAAGAACCGGACTACTAAATGGGGAACTTACAATAAGTACTTCCTCCATGTTTGCGGAAAAACAAAGTTACTTCTATGCCCATGGCAATCTTGAAGGATTTGTTTCTCCAAAAGTATCACTGGTTGGTGAGGTATATTATTATCTTGGAACAACAGGCATGGCCGAAAGCACTTTCAGATACAACCACAGTTTGTTTTTTGGAGCTTCAAGACATTTCACCAATGGAAATAGTGACTTTTATTTGGGCTTACAACCAGGAATTTCCTTGACACGACTTAATGAAATTCCTAATAACTTATTACAAACACATTCGGGGGTTAATCCTTTGTTTTCAACAGTAGCAGGATATAATTTTTACGTGAATCGATTTTTCCATTTCTTTGTTCAAACCCGACTTATTGCAGGCGAACACAATTTTGATGAGCATAAAAATCTTTCTGAAATTCGTTTATCAGCAGGACTTGGATTTAATTTGAATACAATAAGAGCAAAATAAGAATATTGGCTTACCCGCTTTTGATATTATAAACTCCAAAAACATTTTTTTTGGAGTTTTTTTATTGAAATAGTATCAAAATACTATTCCTATTTTACAACTACTCGAGCATAACAATATTATTTACTACATTTGAAAAACAAAACAAACTACAATGGATTTTTCAGCAAAAATGCTTCGTGATGATGCCCTAAAAGGCAAAACAATAATCGTTACCGGTGGCGGTAGCGGACTCGGTAAAGCCATGACCAATTATTTTCTGGAACTGGGGGCCAATGTTGCCATTACATCGAGAGATTTAGAAAAATTACAAAATACTGCCAAAGAACTTGAAAACAATACCGGAGGGAAATGTTTGGCTGTGCAATGCGACGTGCGGCATTATGACCAAGTAGAAGCTATGCTTGCCGAAGTATTGAAAACTTTTGGCAGAGTAGATGTATTATTAAACAATGCAGCAGGAAACTTTATCTCTCCTACTGAGCGTTTATCAGCTAATGCTTTTGACACCATCATCGATATTGTATTGAAAGGTTCTAAAAATTGTACTTTAGCTTTAGGAAAACATTGGATAGATACAAAACAAGACTCTTCGGTAGTTTTAAATATAGTGACTACCTACGCATGGACTGGTTCTGGTTATGTAGTACCAAGTGCTACCGCCAAAGCAGGAGTTCTAGCGATGACAAGAAGCTTAGCAGTAGAATGGGCAAAATATGGCATCCGAATGAATGCGATTGCTCCGGGACCTTTTCCTACCAAAGGAGCTTGGGAACGCTTGTTACCAGGTGATTTAGCTTCAAAATTTGATATGACCAAAAAAGTGCCTTTGCGAAGAGTAGGAAACCATCAAGAATTAGCAAATTTAGCTGCCTATTTAGTCTCTGATTTCTCTGCCTATATCAATGGAGAAGTAGTTACTATTGATGGAGGGGAATGGTTACAAGGTGCTGGAGAATTTAATATGCTAGAACAAATTCCAACCGAAATGTGGGACATGCTAGAGATGATGATTAAGAATAAAGGAAGTAAGTAAAGAGTGCTCAGTTGGCAGTTGGCAGTGTTCAGTCAACTACTTTGTAATTATATTTTTAAGCCAGATGGGATGTTTGCTTTCTGGCTTTTTAATTAAATTTTGTATCTCAATTTCTATATTCTATCCTCTTTATTCTCTTCTCTTTGTTCTAAACTTTACAACATTGTTAACAAATAACACTTTCATAAACCATAAAAAATCGTATTTTTACACCTCAAAATTTGAATAGAATACATGGGCAAAATCATTGCAATAGCCAATCAGAAAGGTGGTGTAGGAAAAACGACTACTTCGGTAAATTTAGCCGCATCACTCGGTGTTTTAGAGAAAAAAGTCTTACTTATTGATGCCGATCCGCAAGCCAATGCGAGTTCGGGATTGGGAATTGATGTAGAAAGCGTAGAAATAGGTTCTTATCAAGTATTAGAACATAGCAATACCCCAGAAGAAGCAATTATTAAATCAACTTCTCCCAACGTAGATGTTATTCCAGCTCATATTGACCTAGTTGCCATAGAAATTGAATTGGTCGATAAGGAAAATCGAGAATACATGCTGAAACAAGCCTTGGAAAAAATAAAAGACCAATACGATTATATTATCATTGATTGCGCTCCATCATTGGGTTTACTAACATTAAACGCTTTGACCGCAGCCGATTCAGTGATTATTCCAATTCAATGTGAATACTTTGCCTTGGAAGGTTTAGGAAAATTATTAAACACCATAAAAAGTGTTCAAAAAATACACAATCCAGAATTAGACATTGAAGGATTGCTTTTAACGATGTATGATTCGCGTTTACGCCTTTCTAATCAAGTAGTAGAAGAAGTTCAAAAACATTTTAACGATATGGTTTTCAAAACTATTATCCAACGAAATGTAAAATTAAGTGAAGCACCAAGTTTTGGTGAGAGTATTATTGCGTTTGATGCTACAAGTAAAGGAGCTACCAATTACTTGAGTTTAGCAGAAGAGGTTATCTTAAAAAATAGTAATTAATTTATGACAAAAGCAGTAAAAAAACAAGCTTTAGGACGTGGTTTATCAGCACTTTTAAAAGATCCGGAGAACGATATTAAATCGGTGGATGATAAAAATGCAGATAAGGTTGTCGGTAATATATTAGAAGTTGATATCGAAGCGATTGAAATTAATCCCTTCCAACCCAGAACTAATTTTAATGAAGAAGCCCTACAAGAATTAGCTTCTTCTATCAAAGAACTTGGGGTAATTCAACCAATTACTGTTAGAAAATTAGATTTTAATAAATACCAATTAATCTCTGGAGAGCGCCGTTTGCGTGCTTCCAAATTAGTTGGCATGACCACTATACCCGCTTATATTCGTATCGCCAATGATAATGAATCTTTGGTGATGGCATTGGTAGAGAATATTCAACGTCATGATTTAGATCCTATTGAAATAGCATTATCGTACCAGCGTTTAATAGAAGAAATTCAATTAACTCAGGAACAAATGAGTGAGCGTGTGGGTAAAAAACGTTCTACAATCACCAACTACTTACGACTTTTAAAATTAGACCCAATTATCCAAACGGGAATTCGTGATGGATTCATCAGTATGGGACATGGTCGTGCTATGATTAACATTGAAGACCAAGATGTTCAAACGGATATCTATCAAAAAATTGTTAGTCAGAATCTTTCTGTTCGTGATACTGAGGCATTGGTTAAAAAACATCAAGAGGGTTTAAAACCAACTACAAAAGCGAAAAAAGGAAGTTCTTTTACTATTGCTGAGGAACAAAAGAAAGCCTTTACTAATTTCTTTGGTGCTAAAGTGGATGTAAAAATTGCTGGTAATGGAAAAGGGAAAATAGCCATTCCGTTTCATTCGGAAGAAGATTTTAATCGTATCGTTAAATTAATCAACGGTTAGTGATTAGGTGCTTCCATATAGTAGTAATAGTTTTCCTTCTTGGAAGTTTTTCGTCATTTGCACAAACTGAATTGGGCGAAGGATTAAGAACTAAAGATAGTATCCAAAAATCAGCAGAAATAAATGTATTAGCACCCTCTAAAGCTGCATTTTATTCTGCAATTTTTCCCGGTGCAGGTCAAATTTACAACAAGAAATATTGGAAATTACCTCTGGTATATGGTGCTTTAGGAACTACAATTTATTTTTATATTAGCAATAATAAAAAATACAATCAATATAGAGACGCTTATAAACGTAGACTAGAAGGATTTTATGATGATAATTTTTCTTATCTAGACAATACTCGTTTGATTGCTGCGCAAAAGTTTTATCAAAACAACAGGGATTTATCAACCTTACTAACAGGACTTTTTTATGTATTAAATATTGTTGACGCTAATGTTGACGCACATTTAATGCAATTTAATGTTAACGAAAAACTTACTGTAACGCCGAATTTATATAAAAATGATTTTACAGCAAAACAAGATTTAGGAATTTGTATCACTTTAAAACTCTAAAGTTTTCTTAAAATTTGTAACAAAGAAATTTAAAACAAACTAACATATAATGAAAATAGCACTTCTAGGATATGGAAAAATGGGAAAAGTAATTGAAAGAATTGCTTTGGAAAGAGGTCATGAAATTGTATTGCGAAAATCAAGTACTACAACATATGATGGTTTAGAAAATGCCGATGTAGCCATTGATTTTAGTATTCCTACTTCTGCAGTAGCTAATATTTCAGAATGTTTACATCATTCTATTCCTGTAGTTTCTGGAACAACGGGCTGGTTGGAAGATTATCCGAAAATGGTGGCGCTTTGCGATGAAAAGAAAGGTGCTTTCATTTATGGTTCTAATTTCAGCTTGGGTGTGAATTTGTTTTTTGAATTGAATGATTATTTGGCAAAAATGATGTCGAAGTTTAATCAATATTCAGTTTCGATGGAAGAAATTCATCACACTCAAAAACTAGATGCCCCAAGCGGAACAGCTATTTCATTAGCGAAAGGAATTATTGACAATTCTAATTACACTGATTGGAGTTTGGATAAAAATTCAAATGAGAATACTATCTATATTGATGCACAAAGAATCGAAAATGTTCCTGGAACACATAGTATTTTTTATACCTCAGCTGTAGATACAATAGAAATAAAACACACCGCGCATAGCAGAGATGGTTTTGCCTTTGGTGCAGTGATAGCCGCCGAATGGTTGGTTGGGAAAAAAGGAGTATTTACAATGCGAGATGTATTGGAATTAGAAAAATAAAAATAAAATAACCCGTTTTTAGTTAAACAACTTTAAACCTTAAACAAATAAAACAATGAATATATATCAATGGTTTATATTTTTTCTTGGAATTCAAGTAATTCATTATTTAGGAACATGGAAATTATACGAAAAAGCAGGTAGAAAAGGTTGGGAAGCAGGAATTCCTATTTACAACTCAATTGTATTGATGAAAATCATCAATCGTCCAACTTGGTGGACCATTTTATTATTTATACCTATAATCAATTTGATTATGTTTCCTGTGGTATGGGTAGAAACCTTGAGAAGTTTTGGAAGAAAATCCTCACTTGACACTTTACTAGCAATAGTGACTTGTGGCTTGTATATTTATTATGTAAATTATACTCAAGAAGTTCAATACCATCCTGAAAGAAGTACTACTGCAGCCACTAGAGCAGGTGATACTGTGAGTTCATTATTGTTCGCTATTATTGTGGCTACTTTTGTTCACACTTATTTTATTCAACCTTTTACCATTCCTACTGCTTCTTTGGAAAAATCGTTATTGATTGGTGATTTTCTTTTTGTGAGTAAAATGAATTATGGTGCACGAGTACCAATGACTACTGTAGCGGCTCCGATGGTTCATGACACTTTGCCTGTAGTTCATACAAAGTCATATCTTAAATGGCCTCAATTACCTTATTTTAGATTTCCAGGTTTTGAAAAAATTAAAAA
>CAIWKX010000293.1 GCA_903913315.1 uncultured Bacteroidota bacterium
AATAAATTCAAATTAGCTTCTATCAACAAACCTTATTTTAAAATTTCTGGATTAAAAGAAGAACATGTAATAGGCCACTATCTTGATGAATTTGTTCCTGAACCAACTTTGAGTAACATAATAATGAATTACCAGTTAGCCATTTCCACTAGAAATAAAGTATCATGGGAATTTGAAAGAGATTATGAAACAGGAGTAAAAACAATAATTACTTCTGTTACTCCTATTTTTAATTCAAAAGGTGTTTGCACTCAGTTAATTGGTACAATTCATGACGTTACTGCAGAACGAATGGCCTCTAAGGAACGAGAAAAAATAAGCAATGAGTTACGAAAAATTATGCATTCCTCTTTGGACGTGATTTGTACTATTGACGAGTTTGGACACTTTCTTACAGTAAGCAGTGCTTCTGAAAAAATATGGGGTTATTTACCTGAGGAAATTATTGGAAAACCTTTTATTAATTTAGTTATTGAAGAAGATAGAGAGCAAACTCTCTTAATTGCCGGAGAATTAATGAATGGTGCGGAATATACAAATTTTGAAAATCGTTATCTTAAAAAAGATGGTACCATTGTTCCTATTGTTTGGTCCATCAAATGGGATGAAAAAGACCGAATAATTTATTGTACAGCTAAAGACGCCTCAGACAAACAAAAACATGAAGAAGAATTAATTTCTTCTGAGAAAAAATACAAAAACCTGTTTGAAAACAACCCTGCTCCTATGTTTGTATGGGATTTTGAATCCTTAATGATTGTGGATTGTAATGAAGAGGCATTAGTAAAATATGGCTATAGTAGAGAAGAGTTTTTACAATTGAATATTATAGAGATTAGGCCTTCAGAAGAAATAGCTCCCTTTTTTGAGTTAAAAGGACAAGAAACTCAATTTGGAAATGTCATCCAATTCAGCACAAAACATTTGAAAAAAAATGGAGAAACTATGAGTGTGAAAATTCACGCCCACATAATGGAATACAATGGGAGAAAATCTTCTTTAGTTTTAGTGAATGACATTACCGAAAAATTAAGAATAGAAAATGAAATAATTGCCTCTGAAAAAAAATACAAAGAACTTTTTGAAAATAATCCCGGGCCTATGTTTATTTGGGATTTTGAAACCCTAATGATAGTTGATTGTAATGAAGAAGCATTGTTAAAATATGGATATTCCAAAGCAGAGTTTTTACGATTGAACCTTTCAGAAATTAGACCTCAAGAGGAAATGTCTACTTTTAAGGGATTAATGAATAATAAAGATATAGTTGGTAAAATAAAAGAATTAACAACAAGGCACTTAAAAAAGAATGGTGAAATTATAGATGTTAAAGTTAATGGACATATAATTGAATATAATGGCAGAAAATCTACTTTAGCGTTAATAAATGATATTACAGAAAAGTTAAAAGTCAAAGCTGAAATTGAAGCTTCTGAAAGAAAATACAAGCACCTGTTTGAGAACAACCCTGCTCCAATGTATATCTTCGATTTTGAAACATTGAGTATAGTAGATTGTAATGATGAAGTACTTTTAAAATATGGGTATACAAGAGATGAATTTTTACGTCTGAACATGATGCAAATTAGACCTATTGAGGAAGTGGCAACAGTAAAATATATTATTGATAATGCAGATGAAAAAGGAGAAACTGTAGTAAAATTTACAACTAAACATCAAAAAAAGAATGGCGAGTTAATGGATGTCAATATTAATGCGCATGTAATGGATTATAATGGTCGAAAATGTACCTTAGTGTTGATTGATGATGTTACTGAAAAATTGAAACATCTCGAATCTTTAGAAAAACAAAACAAAATCCTAAAAGAAATTGCCTGGATGCAATCCCATGTTGTTAGAGCACCATTAGCAAGAATTATGGGATTTATTCAATTAATCAATGATGCTTCGATTATTGAAGAGAAAACAGAATTACTTCCTTATATTTTGGACTCAGCTAATGAATTAGATACAGTTATTAAAGAAATTGTAACCAAATCTTCTATATTTTATAAGGATTAATACTTTTACATTAAATCCCACATTCAACTGAAGGTTATGTTTTTTTAAATGAATTATATTTTAGTAAGCTCCGATCCAATCGTTGTCATTATTTTATTTTGCTAATCCATTTTTTCAAAAAAGTAGCTATTTCAAACTTCAGAACTTACATTGTTTCTAATATTTATAATCAAACATCTTAGATACATTTTAGAAATAACAACCTTGCTTTTTTATTTTTTAAATCTGTGAATCCATGGAGAAGAAAGAAACAGAGCTTCTCAGAATTTAAACCAATGGTAGGTAATAAAAAAGTCCCACAAAATGTGAGACTTTTAGTATTCAAATTATAAAAGGAAATTATCCCATTACCTCTTTTACTTTTTTACCAATTTCAGCAGGAGAATCTACTACATGAATACCGTTTTCCCTCATGATTCGTTTTTTTGCTTCAGCAGTATCATCGGCACCTCCAACGATAGCGCCAGCATGTCCCATGGTGCGTCCTTTTGGCGCTGTTTCTCCAGCAATAAATCCAATCACAGGTTTACGGTTACCATCAGCTTTAATCCATTTAGCAGCATCTGCTTCTAATTGTCCACCAATTTCACCAATCATAATGATACATTCTGTTTCTGGGTCATTCATTAATAACTCTACTGCCTCTTTAGTTGTTGTTCCAATAATAGGGTCTCCCCCAATTCCGATAGCCGTAGTGATTCCTAATCCTTGTTTTACCACTTGGTCGGCCGCTTCATAAGTTAAGGTTCCTGATTTAGAAACAATTCCAACAGTTCCTTTTTTGAACACAAAACCTGGCATAATACCTACTTTAGCTTCACCCGGAGTGATTACCCCTGGGCAGTTAGGACCTACTAAACGAGAGTCTCTTTCTTTAACATAAGAATACGCTTTAATCATATCGGCTACAGGAATTCCTTCCGTAATACAGATAATGACTTTAATACCTGCATCAGCAGCTTCCATAATCGCATCAGCAGCAAAAGCGGGTGGTACAAAAATAATGGTTGTGTCGGCACCTGCTTTATCAACGGCGTCTTTAACGGTGTTGAATACTGGACGATCTAAATGCGAAGTACCACCTTTTCCTGGTGTTACTCCACCCACTACATTGGTTCCGTATTCAATCATTTGTTGCGCGTGGAAAGTTCCTTCGCTACCTGTAAATCCTTGAACTATTATTTTTGAATCTTTATTAACTAAAACGCTCATGATAGTATATGTTATTTTGTGTTTAATTTTACGTGATGCAAAAGTATTAAATAGTAATTAGTAATTAGTGATTACCGATTAGTTTTTTTACTACTTTTTTGCAAATTTTATATATATGATTTATGAAAATTGACTCATTTGATAGCCTCGATATAATTTATTGTCTTTGATTTCCCAAATGACATAAAAGTGTGCTAAGAGCATTTCTTCTCTAGGATTTTCAATGGTTTTAACAAAATGTGAATAACGAACCGAAACCAAATTATCTTCACTGATAATGTGAGTGATTCTCATTTTGGAACGAACGTAAGCTTTGGCTAAATCTTCGGAGAGACTTAACACATCATCTCTTTTCAATTGGATAAAACCTTTGGTACTATTCCATTCGATGATTAAATCAGGATGTAGAAATTCATTCACTTCCGATTTATCTAAAAGCAAGTCATTTCTATAGAAATCAAGAACCAGTTCTTTCGGTGTCATTTACTTTAGTTGATTTAGTATTTCGGGAAT
>CAIWKX010000294.1 GCA_903913315.1 uncultured Bacteroidota bacterium
GGTTCGAGCCCCGACCACTTCCGATGCTATCGGAATGCTTTGAACCAGCTGAGCTAAGCGCTATTATTGATTAGTTCTTGAATTTTTAATCTGCTTTTCCAAGATTTAATTTGTAGTTCTCTTTTGTATGCTTCCTCCTTGGAATCGTATTTTTCAGTATAAACTATTTTCAAATCGTTTACATTGCCAGTAAAGCCTTTACTCTTTTGATTATGTCTAATTATTCGTTGTTCCATATCCGAAGTAAATCCTATATAGAATCGATTTTTAGTTTCGCTAAAAAGAATGTAGACAATAAATTCCATACTATACTTTATAAAAAAAAACTCCTTAATTTCTTAAGGAGTTTTTTGTGGGCGATTGCTTGTTCCGATGCCATCGGAAAGGGGTTCGAACCCCCGACCACTTCCGATGCCATCGGAATGCTCTGAACCAGCTGAGCTAATCGCTATTATTGATTAGTTCTTGAATTTTTATTCTGCTTTTCCAAGATTTAATTTGTAGTTCTCTTTTGTAGGCTTCCTCTTTGGAATCGTATTTTTCAGTATAAACTATTTTCCAATCGTTTACATTTCCAGTAAAGCCTTTACTCTTTTGATTGTGTCTCATTATTCGTTGTTCCATATCCGAAGTAAATCCGATATAGAATCGATTTTTAGTTTCACTAAAAAGAATGTAGACAATAAATTCCATACTATACTTTATAAAAAAAAACTCCTTAATTTCTTAAGGAGTTTTTTGTGGGCGATGAGGGGTTCGAACCCCCGACCCCCTCGGTGTAAACGAGGTGCTCTGAACCAGCTGAGCTAATCGCCCGATAATGCTTGTTTTTATTATCAGTAAAGTTTTGATAAAAGTGGTGGGCGATGAGGGGTTCGAACCCCCGACCCCCTCGGTGTAAACGAGGTGCTCTGAACCAGCTGAGCTAATCGCCCTTTTATCATTAATGATTTCTCATTAATCAGGGTGCAAATATAGGGCTTATTTTTAAATCTGCAAACATTTTTTATAAAACTTCAGCAACCACAAAAGTGCTCCCGCCAATATATATGAAGTCGTTTTTGCTAGCATTTTTCAGTGCCTCTTGATAAGCATTTGAAACAGAATTATATACTTTCCCGTTCAGTTGAAATTCTTTTGCTTTTTGTTGTAAAATTTCTGCGTCTAATCCACGAGGAATGGCTGGTTTGCAAAAATAATAGTTCGCTTTTTTTGGGAACAAAGGTAGAATTTCATTCAAATCTTTATCATTTACTACTCCTAAAACAATATGCAAAGCAGCAAATTCTTCCTTCTTAATTTGATTTAAAACTATTTTGAGTCCATGAGTATTATGAGCCGTATCACAAATTACTTTTGGATGTTCCAGCAATTGTTGCCATCTACCTTGTAGTCCCGTGTTTTTAATAACTTTCAGGAATCCATTTTTACTATGTTCTTCCGAAATTTTAAATTCGTTTTGATTTCGAATAACTTCAATGGTTTGCTGTACTGTTTTCTTATTCTGAATTTGATAATCGCCTAAAAGATCAGAGGGGTAAGTATTCTCAATTAAATCAGAGGCAAAATAAATATCTGAATTTGTTTGGGTTGCTTTGGTTAAAAAAACTTCCTTGGTCTCGGGTGTATATTCTCCAATGACAACGGGAGTATTTTCTTTAATGATGCCCGCTTTTTCAGTAGCAATACTTTTTAAAGTAGTTCCTAAAAATTGTGTATGGTCCAATCCAATATTGGTAATGACAGATACCAAAGGAGTGATGATATTAGTAGAATCCAATCGTCCACCCATTCCCACTTCTATGATGTTGATGTCTGTTTTTTCTTTGGCAAAATATTCGAAAGCCAAACCTACCGTCATTTCAAAAAAACTTAACGCATTAGCTTCAAAGAACGATTTGTTTTTTGCTACAAATTCGCAAACAAACTCTTCAGATATTTCTTTTCCATTGATTTTAATTCGTTCTCTGAAATCTTTTAAATGCGGTGAAGTATATAATCCAACTTTGTAGCCTGCTTCTTGTAAAACGGAGGCAAGTAGGTGGGAAGTCGACCCTTTTCCATTGGTTCCTGCAACGTGAATACACTTTAAATCTTTTTCCGGATGATTCAAATGTGCTACCAGTAAAAGGGTGTTGGTTAAATCTTCTTTATATGCCGATGCGCCTTGTAATTGGTAAACAGGAAGTTGGTTGAAAAGCCAATTTGTTGTTTCTTGATAGGTCATTACTTTTTAAATAAATATTTCTTTAAACAAAATAAATTCCCAATTTTGTAGTTTACTATATTATTAGAATTTATCTTTAGTGCAAATTTGAGATTATTTTTAATAACTAAATCAAAAATAAAATTATATGATTAACTTTTTTCTTCAAGTTCAAAACGACACCGTTGCTAAAGCTGCGGGTGCTGTAATTACAGGTACAGTGAAAACCAATGAAATTTCAGTTTTAGGATTTATTTTAAAAGGAGGTTTTTTCCTTATTCCCATCGCACTGCTTTTATTTTATACTTTTTATTTGATAATTGAACGTTATCTATATATCCACAAACGTGCCGTAATTGACCCCAATTTAATTCGAGATATTCGAGATAACTTAAATGCAGGTCATCTTGATGCTGCTGTTTCAATTGCAGAACGAAACGGAACAGCTTCTGGTTATGTACTTCGTGAAGGAATTTTAACCATTGGAAGACCCATTGCCGAAATTGAATCCAATATGGAGCGTGCTGCCAATATCGAAATTGGAGAAATGGAACGCAAATTAGGACAATTAGGACTGATTGCGGGTATAGCGCCTACGTTTGGTTTTATTGGAACCATTTCGGGAGTTATTAAAATCTTTTATAGCATTTCACAAACCGAAGATATTAGTATTGGAAATATTTCTGGAGGACTTTACGAAAAAATGATTAGTTCAGGTTCCGGACTTGTGGTTGGTATTATTGCTTATTCAGCGTATCACTTATTCAATGGAAAGATTGATAGTTTTGCGTTAAGCATTCAAAAACAAGTATTAGATTTTGTTAATATAATTCAACGTCCAAATGGTAAAACGAAATAAACGATTTCATGCCGAAGTAGCGACTTCGTCTTTGAGTGATATCATGTTTTTCTTGCTATTGTTTTTCCTAATCATATCAACATTAGCCAATCCGAATGTGATAAAAATGGCATTGCCAAAATCAAAATCAAATGAGAAAACCAACAAACAATTAATCAGTTTGTCGGTAACTGAAGACAAGCGATTTTATTTAGATAAGAATGAAGTTCCTTTTGATCAATTAGAAAGCACTTTATTATCTAAAATGGGAGCATCCAAAGACCAAACGGTTGTTGTTCGAATTCCTTTTAATCTTCAAGTGCAAGATTTAGTAGATGTGTTACAAATAGGAGTGAAGAACAAATTAAAGTTTGTTATTGCAACGAATAATTCTAAGTAGATACACTAAAAATATAAATAACGAGTAAACAAAAAATGCTTCCAATCACGGAAGCATTTTTGTTTTACATATAAAGAATCATTTAATTTCTTATTGTGAAATTATATTGAATAGTTCCCACTTGCTTTTCGGTTCCATCGGGGCTAGCACTCCATTTCGTTTTCATGGCTGCAATTTTAGCTTGACTGGTTAAACAACTTGCCGAATTAGTAGTTCCTCTTGCTCCAGGTTTAGCGTCAATTACATTTCCGTTTTTATCAACAGTAATTTGAACTACTACAACCCCTTGTTCATTACAAGTATAAGAAGGTTGCGGTGTACTCAATGCTTCTCTACCAGCTAAAGCATATCCAGAGCCGTTTCCTTTACCATTCCCACTACCATTTCCGCCGCCACTTCCACTACCAGAACCGGGTCCCGTTCCTGAGCCATTTCCAGGCCCTTTACCACCACCTGTTCCGCCACCAGAACCTCCAGCGCCGTTATAACCATTCGAATTGATATCACCATTGGCTTTTCCTTGGTTTCCAGGAGTATTGCTGTTGCCATCACCTCCTTTTTTATTTCCGTGAAGAATATTTGCCAAAGCATCATCTACTTTTCTTACCACAGGTTTTTTAACTTCAACAGGCTTTGCAACCTCAGGTTTAATTAAGGTTTTCGGATTTTTAACAAGCTCGTGTTTCGGAATAACAACATCCGTTTTATCGGCTTCATCGTCTTGCGAAATAATATCCTCTTGTGGCGTTGAAGTAGCCGTAGCTTGTTTGGTATTATTTTTAACATCCAATTCCTTACTTTCAAAATTAGCGCCCGAACCAAAATCGGTGTCGCCAAAGTTAACCGTAACGCCACCACCGCCACCGCCACCCGCTAAGGCTGCTAGTTCGGCATCAGATGGAGGCCAAAAGCGAATAAAAAACATAATCAAAAGCAAGACACCATAAATAAGCGTCGCTATAAGAAATGATTTTCTTTTTTCGGATGGAGTAGAATCTAAACTCATAGTAGCATCGTTTTATACTTTTAACGCTGAAATATACTAAAAATTGTGACTTAATTGCGTATTTCTTTTTGGGAACGCAAACTTTTAAAGAGCCAAAGGAATCCAATCACTCCCGAAATAAATGAGGCTATCAAGATCATAAATTTGGAATTAGTCACAATTTGCCCATCGTCAAACGCTAACAGCGTAATGAAAATCGACATTGTAAACCCTATACCTCCTAAAAAACCAACACCTATTAAAGTATTCCAATTCACATCTTCCGGTAATGTAGTCAACTTCAGTTTGACGGCTGCATAAATAAAGCTCACTATCCCTAAAGGTTTTCCAATACACAATCCCACAAGTATTCCAATTGAATAGTGTTCCGAAAAGGTACTCATCCATTCTTTTCCTATAATGATAGCAGTATTGCTTAACGCAAACAATGGAATGATTATAAAGGCAACAGGTTTATGCAACCAACTTTGAAGTTTATACGATATCGTGTCGTCGCTCCCATCTCCAAAAGGAATGGTAAACGCTAGTAATATCCCAGTAATAGTAGCATGCACCCCAGAATTCAACATAAAATACCACATCAATACGCCTCCAATAAGATAGAGAAGTAAGCTTTTTACTTTAAATCGCTTCAGCAGTAGCAATCCACCAAAAATCGACAACGAAATCAAGAGATTCACAAAGTAAATCGTTTTGGTATAAAAAACCGCAATCATTATAATCGCTCCCAAATCATCTATCACCGCCAATGCCGTCAAAAAAACCTTAACCGATAGCGGTACTTTATCGCCCAATAAAGATAAAATTCCAATGGCAAACGCAATATCGGTTGCCATTGGAATTCCAAATCCTGATTGGGTGCTTGTCCCTAAATTAAATGATAAAAACAATAATGCAGGCACTATCATACCTCCCAAAGCACCTATTATAGGTAAAATCGCATCCTTTATTTTAGACAATTCCCCTATATAAATCTCACGCTCCAATTCTAATCCTATCATCAAAAAGAAGATCGCCATCAATCCATCATTTATCCAGTACTCGGCATTGTGATTTCCTATTGGATGATGCCACACCGATAAATACGCATGAGATACCGACGAATTTGATAGTGCCAACGACAAAATTGTGGCTAGTAATAGTACTAATCCTCCAGCCTTTTCGCTGTTAAAGAAAGCAGTAAAGAGCTTTGTTAAATTCAATTATACTAATTGTTTTAAGGCAATTTCAAAAGCAGTCGCGCTAATATTCTTGGTGTCAGAGTTCAATTCGTGTGCTCTTTCAATAGCTTTCTTAATCGTTTCCGAAATATCATAAAATACTGCCTCGTCCGTCATTTGTACTTTTCTTTCCATAAAATAAGCAAACACACGAGCCATACCACAGTTCGAAATAAAGTCAGGAATCAAACTCACTTTACTATCTGTCTCTTCCATAATAGAACCAAAGAAGATTTCCTTGTCAGCAAACGGCACATTAGCACCACATGAAATCACTTCCAATCCAGAAGCAATCATATGGTCCAATTGGTCTTTAGTAACCAATCGCGAAGCAGCACAAGGCGTAAAAATGTCAGCACCAAGCGTCCAAATGCGTTGATTAATTTCCTCAAACGGAAGCATATGTTCCGCAACAAGCTTGTTGCCATCTTTATTTAAAAACAAACGTCTGATTTCTTCAAACGAAAAACCATCTTCATTAATAATACCGCCATCACGGTCAATAATACCAATGACTTTTACACCCATTTCAGCAAGATAAAAAGCCGCAGCCGAACCCACGTTACCAAAACCTTGCACTATTGCTTTCTTACCATGAAAATCACCACCATACGTGTTGTAATAATGACGCACAGCCTCCGCAACACCATAGCCAGTAATCATATCGGCAACTGTATATTTTCTTAAAACATCAGGAGAAAACTTCGGATTCTCTATCACTTTAATAACCCCTTGACGCAATTGACCAATTCTATTAATTTTATCTGCTTCCGTAGGTTTAAAATGACCATTAAAAACACCCTCTTGCGGATGCCAAACCCCACATTCTTCCGTAAACGGAATCACCTCGTGAATTTCATCTACATTCAAATCGCCACCCGTACCATAATAACTTTTTAACAACGGAGAAACCGCTTTATACCAACGTTGCAACACCCCTTTCTTCCTCGGGTCATTCGGGTCAAAGTTAATCCCCGATTTAGCACCACCAATTGCTGGTCCCGAAACCGTAAATTTCACTTCCATCGTCTTTGCCAACGATAACACCTCATTCATGTCCAACCCTTTTCTCATACGTGTACCACCACCAGCAGCACCGCCTCGAAGCGAGTTAATCACCGTCCATCCTTCAGCTTCTGTTTCGCTATCTTTCCAGTTAAAAATTATTTCTGGGGTTTTATTTTCAAATTTTTTAAGTAATTCTTTCATTGTTGTTTGTCTGTTTGGAGTGCAAATTTAATTTAATTTCTATGATTTTCTTTTTTAAATAGATTCTTTTTAAATTATCAAGCTTTTTCTTTTAGCAATCAATCAAATAGCACTACTAAAAACGTTTTTTATAATTGCAGATATTAACTTAAAAAGACAGTAACCCGACAAAAAACTCACGAAATAAATGATGAGAATTTTAGAAAGAGGACGGTGACACGATCTTGCGATGGTAACGAACCAATAAAATGCAAGAGGTCGTCCAATAGGATCACCTCACTAAAGAAGGAGGTGACATACTCTCCCACAAATTGCAGTACCATCTGCGCAATCGGACTTAACTTCTCTGTTCGATAACTATTTAATTAATTTTTTATAAAAATTACATACTACAAAAAACCTCTATCAACTA
>CAIWKX010000295.1 GCA_903913315.1 uncultured Bacteroidota bacterium
CATGGTATTTATCGTCAACTTATTGATTGGTATTATTTGGATGAAAAGCCTATCCCAAAAGAAACCGAAAAGGTTATTAGGCGGTTACGTTTGGGTTCTGATGAGCAAAAATATTTAGACATAATCCTAAAAGAATTTTTTAAAAATACATCTAAAGGATATGTTCACACAAGAATTGAAGTTGATATTCATGGTTATCAAGAAAATTCTGATAAAAACAGAGCCAACGGAAAGCTAGGCGGTAGGCCAAAGAAAACCCAGTCGGTTATTTCTGGGTTATTAAATGAAAGCGAATCAAAAGGCAACCATAAACCATTAACCATAAACCAAGAACCATTAACCAATATAAATACTATACAGGCTGGAAACAAGTTTCCCCCTTGTCCTAGTCAGCAGATTTTGGAATTATGGAAAAAGCATTTACCTCATTTAACTCAGCCTAGAACATGGGAAGGTAGTAGGCAGTCAAATCTTAAAAATCGGTGGATACAGGCAAGTAAAAACTCAGATTATTCAGATGGTTACACAAATTTAGAAGAAGGCATACATTGGTGGGATTCCTTTTTTGAGTACATTGCTAAGGATACAAAACTGGCAATTGGGTTTGAAAGCAAGGATAGAACTTGGAAGCCAGATTTGGAATGGGTGGTAAATGCAAGCAATTTTCAAAAAATTATTGATGGGAAATACAACAAATGAGTTTTAAAAAATCAGAAACACAGTCCGATGACCAAAAAATAGTATTTGGTTTTTGTTCAAAATGTTTGTCTAAAGTATTAAATGATGAATTGATCAAATTTGGAACAACTTGTGAGCCTTGTTTTAATGCTTATTGTCAAGAATTAAGTCCTTACGATCCTTTATATAAAAAATATGATGGAGATCCTAAAGGTTGGGCCAAGCGAATAATTCATAGGCATCAATCTGGTGAAAAAGTCAGACCAATTTCATTAAAATTTGCAGAGGAAGCATTGAGGTCACGTTATGTTTAAAACAATCTGGCAACCAGTCCCTAAATGGGATATCCCTGTTAAACAGCTTGAACGGGCAAAATACCCTGTAAGACGTGATGAGTTTAAACGGGTTAGAACTGACGGACGATCAAATATTGGGACTAGACCCAAACCTGAGATGAGAATCTGGATGTTTGAAGATGTTTGATTTATTCAATATGCCAAGAATTATTCCTAATTCTCCAAAAGATATGAAAGTTTTAGAAATAGGAGTTGATTCTGCTATGAGTTACAACGAAAAATGGCACTCAAGATTGCCAATTACAGAAAAAGGTAACTTAACTCGAAACAGGCATTACATATTTTTTGGTGCAGAATATAAAGATCATTGTTTTGCAAGTGCTATTTGGACTACTCCAGTAGCTAATAACAGATTGTCAAATGATTATGTATGGCTTGAATTAAGAAGATTAGCAATAGCTCCAGATGCTCCTAAATTTACTGCTACATGGATGCTGGGGAAAATGAAAAAAATAATAAATAGTAAATATCCTGAAATTACAAAATTTATTAGTTACCAAGATACAGAAGTTCATAAAGGAATTATTTACGCTGCTGCAAATTGGAAAAAAATTGGAGAATCAAAAGGTACGGATTGGAACAAAACTAGAGATAGAAAACCTAGCCAATCTACTTCTAATAAAATTAGATGGGTATTGGATATTAAATAATGTTTGATTGGAATGCCGAGTACGCTTCTGTCGTTAAGTTTTACGCTGAACTGGCGATGCGTGCAGGCTGGAGGGAATACGTTAGGGATTTGGTTCGGGAAAAGATGCAAGAGCCTGTTTTGAAGAATCTAGGCAAAGATGTGGCAGCGAAAATAAAGGAGCTTGAAAATGACGTTAAAAGAAATTAATTACTACGATTTGAGACAATGGGAGTATTTCTATCTTTCCTTGGCTTACGACTGTAAAGACGAGGTTCTTCAATG